>JAENXH010000081.1 GCA_016649585.1 Methanosarcinales archaeon | reverse complement strand
TTCGCTATCTCTTTGCTATAAAACCTTACGGCGGAATACGAGAGCCCAACCATCAGTTCTGAGATATTTTTCATATCCGTAATGAGGTCCGCGATCTCCTCTGTTAGCCTCTTCCTCTTTATCCCCTCTTCGCTCTCCTTCTCCAGCCCGTTATATTTCTTACCCGTTGCCAGTTTACAAAACGCTGGTATCCCCTCTGTTGGACCGGAAGCAATAATCAGATCGTCTTCCTGCAATCGCTCGTCTTTATCCAGTGAATGGATCCACCGAGAGCCCCTTTTCAGCGCTAATACGTGCATCCCTGTTTCCGTCTCGAGCTTTAAGTCCTCTAACGACTTGTTTTTTAAAACCGATGAGGGCTTTATCTTTACGTTTAGTATCGCTTCTTCAAAATCCTCGCGGTCAAGATAACTGGTGATATCAACCGAAGTTGCTATTTTCGCGATATCCCCCGCCGCATTAGATAATTTCTCCGCCGCAGAGGCGATCTG
Organism: Methanosarcinales archaeon; assembly: GCA_016649585.1. Lineage (GTDB taxonomy): Archaea > Halobacteriota > Syntropharchaeia > Alkanophagales > Methanospirareceae > JACGMN01. Next base: position 6,059 of record JAENXH010000081.1, on the reverse strand, counting down.
TAAGATTCCTACGAATTCTAATGCATCATCTAAGTTCCGTGCCCCTAACATGATCGCTATTCTCAATTTATACAGAAGAGAATGCATCGTTTGCTCTAATCTAAACACCTCGTTCGCTATCTCCGGGTTGCTGTACAGAACCGCGGAATACGCAAGGTCCAACATTGAACCTGATAGGTCCTTCATCTCCACAAGCACGTCTTTTGCATTAAAAGTCCTTATCTCGTCCTTCAGCCCTTCATTCATTTTCGAATTTCTCTTTCTCCTATACCACCTCTAAGAGAGGGTTATATCAGCACCTAAATTGAGCATATCCTCAAAGAAAGAAGGATAAGAGATATTAGCGCATCCCGCTTCCTCTACGACCGTTTCGCCTCTTGCAGAAAGAGCAGCAATACACAGAGCCATTGCCAATCTGTGGTCCTCGTGGGAATATACCTTTGCCGCTTTTAACTTTTCTTTCCCTTCTATCAACAACCCGTCTTCCTTCTCCTTTATTCGCACACCCATCTTCGTCAACTCTTCTGTCAGAAACTTCAGCCTATCCGTCTCTTTATATCTTAGATGTGCTACACCCGTTATTTCGGTGCTACCTTCGGCAACCGCTGCTAACACCGCGATTGTAGGCACTAAGTCTGGATTCTCACGCATATTTACCTTTATCCCTCTTAAACCCACCGATTGGGTACCGTTTACTTCTACGACCCCTTCTTCCTTGTTCCATTTTATCTTAGCCCCCATCTCCTCCAATATTTCCACTATCCGCGAATCACCCTGCGCCGAAGGGAACAAGTTCTTTACTCTTAACTCGGAATCCGTGATTGCTGCCGCGGCTAAGAGATAAGAGGAGGAAGAAAAATCTCCGGGAACCGTAAACCTTCGTAAATCATAGCTTCTCCCGCCTTCTACGTGGAAAGAATAATCATTGGAACTACCCAAACGGGAAAAGGAGACCTCAACACCTGCCTGCTCTAAGACCTCGGTTGTCATTCTCATGTAAGGTACTGAACTAAGATTGTTCGCCAGAATATAAGAATCTTTCGCTGCGAGCGGGCATGCGATGAGTAATGCGGAGATGAACTGGGAACTGATAGATGCATCTATCACTGTTTTTCCTCCTGTTAGTCTGCCCTTCACCACTATTGGTGCGGTTCCATCTCCTTTTGTAGAGAACGCTTCTGAACCAAGTTCGTTTAACGCTTTCAGCAACGGCAAATTCGGGCGCTTTCTCAACGAAGCATCTCCGGTTATAACCGCAGCACCTTCGCATAATGCAGACACCGCAGTGAAGAATCGTAAGGTCGTGCCAGAGTTCTCGGCACTTATCACATCCTCAGGCGTATCAGGGCTTCCTTCAGTGCCTTCGACCAATATTCTCTTTGCTTGCCCTTGCCCCTCCCGCTCTACCGCTACCTCGACTGTTGCCCCTAAGCATTTTGCAGCGTTAATTGTCGCTTCTGTGTCTCCCGATAGCAGAGGATAAACAATCTCGCTTTTCTTCGCCAGTGCAGCGATTGTAATGGCTCGATGCGTATAGCTTTTAGAGGGTGGCGCAATTATCTCGCCTTCTATCCTTGACCTTTGCACTGCTGCGTTCATAGCACAAAAGAGATAACGATTAGATTTTTGGTTACGTTCATTCTAAAGATTTCCTGTACATCCTCGATTGAAAACCGTGATACACGGAAAAACCTTCGACAATCCGTGTCTCTTGTTTGGCGTCAAATGATACATCAGCAGAATATAATGCGTTTGGGGATTCACGTCCAACCACGCGTGCAACACCCTTTTTCAGTTTCATAAACACCGTGCCGGTTACCCGTTCCTGCGTTTTATCTATGAATGCATTAAGAGCATCATAAAGTGGGTCCATAACTAAACCCTGGTATACCAGCTCACTCCAGGTCTGATCAACAACTTCTTTGAACCGCAACTCGTTTCTCGTTAGAACAAGCCGCTCAAGATCACGATGCGCTTCTAACAGGATAGTAGCTGCTGGATGCTCGTAATTCTCCCGCGCCTTGAAGCCAAGAACCCGATCTTCGATTATATCAGTTCTGCCAACGCCGTGCTTGCCGCCCACCTCGTTCAATCTCTTAATGAGCGAAACACCGTCCGCTCTTGCACCGTTCACTGAAACGGGAATGCCGCGCTCAAACTCTATTTTTACTATATCCGCATTGTCAGGCGCGTTATCCTGAGAAACAGTCCATTGGAATATCTCTTCAGGCGGAAAGAATGCAGGATCTTCTAACTCACTCCCTTCTATGCTCCTGCTCCAGATATTTTCATCTATGCTCCATCGCTTCTCCGATTCAAAAGAGATGCCGTGCTCCAGGGCATATTTATTCTCCTCTTCTCGCGTCAAACTCATTTCTCGCACCGGTGCGACTACATCCAAATTCGTAGCCCTGAAAACAGCATCAAATCTTAGCTGGTCGTTACCCTTACCGGTACAGCCATGTGCTACAGCCTCTGCGTTTTCTTCCTTCGCAACTTCCACCACTTTCTTTGCTATCAGCGGTCTCGCGATCGCAGTCCCGAGCACGTACCCCTCGTAGCTGCCATTCGCCTTTATCAACTGAAAGATGTAATCACGCACGAACTCGTCCTTAGCATCTATAAGTCTAAATAGGTCACCGAGCTTATTCCCACGTTCTACACCCTCGTTTATATCAGCCTCCGGCTGGCCTACATCCACCATTACGGCAATTACTTTATCATAGCCATAATGCTCTCTCAGCAAAGGAATGCAAACCGAAGTGTCCAATCCACCGGAATAAGCAAGCACTACTTTTTTCATTTAGCTCTCTTATATTTTGCCTCTTTCATATCCACGGCAAAGAATTCCCCCGCTATATGGCATAAAGGCTTCGCTCTTTCCACATCGAGCACTCCTGCTTCCTTCCAGAACTCGTCCTTCACTTCCGCTTTCACTACGTTTCCCGTTATCCAAATATGATCGCCCAATTCAACAGATTTTTCAAGTTTGCACTCTATCCATGCTATCGCTTCTTTTATCCTCGGCGGCTTTACAGCCTTCGCTTCTTCTTCCGTTAACCCTGCGTGTGCTATCTCGCTATCTTCATACGGATAATCCGTTTCAAGAACATGCATGAGTTCTGCAAGATCTTTTCCAACTATGTTCACCACGAACTCGCCATTCTCCTGGATGTTCCGCCACGTGTCGTGCGCAGGATTGCATGAGAACCCGTATAAAGGCGGATCGAAGCTTATCGGAGAATTGAAACTGAAAGGTGCTGCATTCGATATTCCCCTTTCCGATATTGTTGTAACTACCACTACTGTCCGAACAAGAAATTTTGGATATGCTTTTGTTTCAAGTTCCATCTTTATCCTTCCCCCTTTTTAAACCACAGATTACACAGATTTTTACGAGAATTTATAACTTTTCTGTTTGTTATTTCTTTTTTATTCTTTCACACGCTTCTAAAAGGCTTTCTAATTACGCATTACGCATCATTCAATGTAACCTCCAGCGCCCGATGCGCATGTGTTCCAGAAATCGTTCTTGGCTTACTGATTCTCCTAAATTGACAGACGATACGCTCTCCCTCTACGGCATCGCCATAATTGTGATAAGTAGGCATTATTCTATTCCACCTCATCCAGCGTTCCTTCCTTCATAAGTTCTTCGGTGGCTTCCACGGTGGGTTTCAAGTCAAGTCCAAGCTCATCCGCAACATCGTCTGGATAGAAAATTCCTTCTTTATGTTTATCACAATATTCCAAAATCTCGCGCTTCGCTTCCTCTATCGTGGTCTCTCTTACTTCTACGACCCTGATATTAAGCGGTAAAAATTCTTTTAGCCTTGACAGCTCCTCAAAAGCCGCTTTTGACTCGCTAATCTCCGAACTAAGCACATCTATTTTCTCACCCAGTATCTCAATTCTTTTGCTTAGTTCCCGTAACGAATCTCCTCCTCTTATCTCCGTGGAATCGGGAATTGCAGTTACACCTTTATCTGTTATCCCGCTTCCACTCTTACTCTGACTCATAATTATCCCACAACAAATTACGCGGTCACTAACTCCTCGCCCTTGTCTATAACGATCTTGCACGGTGTAGGCAGTTTATAACTCGCCCTCTTCAACGCTTCCTTTGCGTATTCGACATTATCCTCCTCTACCGTGACGCTGAGCATCTTCTGCCCGATCTTCACCCTCGCTGCCGTGCCTACTGCTCTCCCGAACGCATGTCGCATACCACTCGATACACGGTCTGCTCCTGCACCGGTCGCCAACTTGTTTTCTCTCAGCACGTGGTGGGGATACAGCCGAATCTTCAAGTGAAAATTATTTCGCCCCACACCATTCACCAGATACCTGTTAGCAAAAATCCGTGCCGCTTCCAATGCATTGTGTCTTATTTGACACGCTTCCTTTGCAACTAAGGATAAAGAAACAGGGAAATCCGCGCTGAGATTGCCCATATCGAAGATCGTTATTTTGCTTCCCGGGACTCCACCCATGTATTTCTTGCGCACATACGCATGTCCTGATACTCTCGTGTACATCCGAGCCGGCTTTCTACCCATAGTTTCTTATCATTCAATCTAACTCCCTGTTTAAAAACCTTTCTTCAAGATTAGAGAGGGATACCCCAGGTAAGGGACTCGTGCTTTCGCCACTGCTACCACCCATTCGGGTTTCACAGGCTCAACGCCAAGCATTGGCTGGTCATAACCCGAGTTGTTATCTCCCTTGGTTATGTACCCGGCATGTGGAGCGGGCTTCCCATCAGGCATCTTCTCCCCTGCTTCCACCCAATACATTGCCCTGTGTATTATTGGCGTTGCAGAAGAATACCCATTCGGGCGGTAGATAATTACATCGCCATAATCATCGAAGGTTGTATAATTAAGTATTTTGCCTTCTTCGTATGGTGTGATGTTTGTGCGATGTGGGGCTTGCACGAAGATTAAGTCACCCACCTGCATATTTGGTTCCATACTTCCTGACTCAACCGCAAATCCAATATGCCACGACCCCGTGGCTGCATATGCTACAGAAACTATGAGAATAACGATTACTAACGCCTCTGCCAGACTCTTTCCCAGTTCTATCAATGCTTTTTTCATCCCTGCGCTTGCCTCCAGTCCTACCGACAATTAAAGTTATATCTCCAAAGCCCCTTATCTTTTTTAAAAAGGAAGACCTTTTTCTTTGGTAAAGCTTTCTTTTCACAAAAGAAAGGTTTGTTAACAATTCAATTTAAGAAAGATGAACACTGCCACCGGATTTGTCTATCACGCAGATTACCTGAGACACAACACAGGCTATCACCCGGAAAGTGCAGAACGGCTGATAAGCATAATGGGGAAGTTGGAAGAGCGAGGTATTACGAAGAAGATGGAACGAGTTCTTCCGACGAGAGCATCACAAGCACAAATAGAATACGTGCATACGGACGCCTATGTAAAGAAAGTGGACACAATATGTGATAGAGGTGGTGGCATGCTCGACCCTGATACGCCGTTGTGCAATGATACGTGCGACATCGCATTACTCGCAGCAGGCGGAGTGATAAAGGCGGTTGATGAAGTAATGGATGAATCGAATGCCCTGAAGCACATTTTTGCGTTGGTAAGACCACCTGGGCATCACGCTACACCGAATAGGGGTATGGGCTTCTGCATATTTAACAACGTAGCGATTGCCGCTGAACAATTAAAGAGAAAATATGGTGCTAAACGCATTTTGATCGCTGACTGGGACGTACATCATGGCAATGGTACGCAGGATGCGTTCTTCGAGGACACCTCAGTTTTGTATTTCTCCGCACATCAATATCCTCACTATCCCGGCACAGGATGGATCGGAGAAGTAGGTAAAGGGAAAGGGAAAGGTTTCACTGTTAACGTCCCGCTTCCTGCCGGTACTGATGACTCTGGCTATTTATATGCGCTCAACAATATTTTGGTGCCGATAGCTACGGAGTTCCGGCCGGAATTTGTGCTTGTATCTGCGGGATTTGATGCGCATACCGCTGACCCTTTAGCATCAATGCACGTAACATCTTTGGGGTTTGGATTATT
>JAENXH010000080.1 GCA_016649585.1 Methanosarcinales archaeon | reverse complement strand
ATCTGAGATAATGTAAAAGGCCCTAATTAGGACTATCCACGGCCTTTTATCCACTCCCAGGCTTCCCAGAGATCCTTGGCATAGAAATCGGGCCCCGGCTTCCGCGTATTCTTGTTCTGACCCCGGTCAAGCAAGATGACCGGCATGCCTATTTGTTTGGGCCCGGGAACATCTCGATCGAAATTGTCACCAATATATACGGCCTCCGCAGGGGGGGTATTTAAGAGATCGCAGGTAACAGCGAAAAGCCGGGGATCGGGTTTTTTAAAGCCCAACTCGGTCGATACGATCATATGATCAAAGAACTGGTTGAGGCCTAATATCCGCCCTTCTTCCCAGCAATACACCTTCTGTGCGTCGGAGACGATCGCAAGGAAATAGCCATCTCTCTTCATTTCCCGTAACACGGGAAGCGTACTGGGGAAGAGCTGAAATCGATCGCGACTGAGCAGCCGCTGCAGTTTACAACACGATTCTGCGAGGGTTGGACAATACATGCCCTCCTTTCTGAGGATATTCTGAAACACTACTTCGAGGTCTACCTCGGGATAGCGCTCATCACTTGTTCTGAGATTGCGCTTCTTTTCGAGTTCAAAAGCGGACTTCAATTTTTCCGCATCGATGGTTCCACCGTAATACTGGAGGTAGAGCGAGAGATAGTAAAAGATCTCGTCTCTCCCTTCGTCGGTACGGATATCGACAAGGGTACCATAACAATCAAAGATTACAGCCCGTATTTTAGACATTTATATGCCTCCGTTATCAGATTGCTCCTATACGGCTCGTCCAGCCAGATATTTCTCGCTATTCTTAATAAGCCCAGCGCCATATAAAGAGGGATCTTCCGCGTGATGGTATAGAAAAACTGCTCATCCCCGTACGTAACGGCGTAGACCCACAAGAAATGACCGATAAAAGGCTCAGCCGCTAAACTATCGCCTGTGCGCCACGTAAAGTGATGCTTTAATTCGGCAGCGATGAATCCCAAATCCCAACAGCGGTCCGCCCGTTTCGTTTTATCTAAGTCGATGGCTATGACCTCTTGATGTTGAAAGAAGAAGTTTGTAGGGGTTGCATCGCCATGAACGGTTACTTCCCGGTCTGCAAAAACGTCGTTTGTGTCCCACCAACGGGCTGCATATGTTTCGATGCCGTGTCTTTGCGAAGCGGTTAAGGGCCCCTTGCTCAACGAATGCAATAGCTTACCCAGATACCCTTGGGCGAGCTCAGGCGAAACCTGCTTGTCAGTCTCGCTACTACGATGAAGCTTGACAAAAAACTGGGCAAGATAGGTTAACTTATCAAACAGTCGCTGGGATTGGTGCTCGTCATAAATAGCGGTGGTCACATAGTGATCGAGTGCCTTACCCGGCGCCAGCTCCGTAACGAGCAAGGCAGAGAGGTCCTTGTTCTTCCCTAACGGGGCTACAACCCGATACGTACCGTTGTTCATGCCGAATTGTTCCCGCACCTGTTGTAAATTGGAATATTCCTTTTCCGCCCAGCGCCATGCCTCTTCCGCGTGGACGGAACCGGATTCAAAGAACTTCCCCACTACCTTTAGCTTCTTCGTCCGTTCACGGAAGAGGTAGACCTGCCGTTCACCGGAAAGCCGTTTCATCTCGATCCGCCCGTACGGTGGCGGCGCGAACTGCGGGAATATCTCTCTCTTCAGATATGGATAAATTGCCTTTTTATCGTACATTGGCCTTTTCGTTATAGTTGTATTTGCTGTTAAACAAAAGATAGAAGTGAACAGCTAAAAAATTTTTGCTCTATTCTAAATAATCTAACGTACTCGGAAGGATTTGGGAATAACGTACCATGGCTACACGCACATACGTATGCTCAGCATCAGAACGGGCCGCTCATAACGGATTTTTGAACTTTTACCTGTACTAAAGACACAGAGGCGAAAGCAGGAAGGCGAAATCGTGTAAAATCAGAACAAATGCGAAAGATTTAAGTTCTTCAAAACACGAAGGTTGAAACATATCAAAGCAAATGAGCTACACGAAAGAGCAAGCCAAGATAAAGGTTAAGGAACTCGTTTCTTTAGTTGAGAACATGCTTGAACTCCAGGAAGAAGTACCACAATGCAAAAATGGAACGAGATACAGAGCTTTACGAACGGCAGATAAAGATTGTTGATGCACAGATTGACAGGCTGGTTTATGAGTTGTACGGGCTGACGGAGGAGGAGAGAGAACTGGTAGAGAAATCACCATAAAAAATAGTCTCAGGAATAAAGCCGAAAATCAGAAGCGACATTCTGAAAAGCACTGGGCGATTTACCGCGTTTATAAAGGGTTTTTTACCAAATTTAACGTATCTCAGATTGAGAGGCTGAAATAGCCGAGATTGAGAAGCGGTGCAGACCTGTGCAAGCAATCTTAAAACTAAGGTTCTAGGTACGGGTCCACCCACTGCGACCAGAACTGCACCGGGTTCTTTACCGGCACCACTGCACCATTATCGGGACTGAACAACTCGCCGTTGTAAAAGACGAAGCCTTCGTTCATCTGGTGGTCTAAATTGCTCCTCAGTAACCCGTCAACCGTTTCTTTTTCGAGTTCGGGGTCATAACGCAAAAGTCGTATGGGATACGGCGTATCGCGCGGCCAGACCACTGCCTCATGATATTCCTCATCACCGTAGTAGGTCCGCTTCGGAGACTGCTTCACGAGTATCCCGAACGGAAGTCCGTTCCGTTCGACGAGCAGATTCCGCTTCACGCTTCTGATAAAGCTCCTCAATTCCTGGTGTGTAAAAACCGCTTCATCCGCCAGTAACGAGACGGCAACAACGGCAGGTGATCCGAACGTTGTATCCTGTTTCCCTGTCAGAGTAACGAGATTGTATAAGCTGCTCGCCGTGGCATCCCAGAACACTCGCTTGAAATTTGCACGCGCTTTTGCCAATAATACCGTAAACATTTCCGTTTCTGCACCGAGCTTCATGGCTATCTGCGAGCAGCAGCTCAGCATTTTTAGCCATTGTGCATTGATCTCAGGCAGAAGATACGTTGGCTTATTTAGTTCGGCTTTTTCCCCCACTTCTTCTAACCACGAATCAGGTATTCGTACCGAGACCTCCGTTTTTTCCCCTGCGATTTCTACGGTGCGTTTCGAATCGATCCACGAATGCCCGGGAACGACGGAAACGAGCCCGTTTACGTGCAGAACGGGCGCGCCGTTCAGTGTGTCCACGTCGTTCTGCTTTAAACGAGCGATGGTGGATGCAGCCCGTTCTAAAATCCACGCGACAAAATTAGCATCCCAGTTCCTCTTTAAAAGCTCACCGGCAGCGATAAATGCGAGAAACGTTGCGTCTGCATTGTTATAATCCAAGACCTCGGATCGCCGTTCAGGAAATCGGTTGGGGATTCGACCATAGCGATCTTGATAGTCAAACGAATGCAAAATGATGTTCTTGATTTTTTCAGTGTCTCCAAGGCGTGTTAAGGTCTCGATATTGTTGATAATCCCTTCAAACAAGTCCCTGAACCACGGTGTTCGGAACCAGAAATCACCGGCTTCGTAAAAAAACTCACCGTTCACATACATGCCAAATTTCGAAAGCGCGAGTGCCCGGAACGCAATCGCCGCATCCTTTGCACCAATACCAAGGGATTTCACCATTTCTTCAGCTCTCTTTTGCTCCTCTGTTTCATCGCGCATCCAATCCTTCCCCCGTTCGTGCAGCCGTTCAAGCTGTATTTCTGAATCGCTGCAAGCTATCACCAGTAACGCAGCAGCGGTGTTATCCAGAGGAAGCTCAATCTCACCCAGTGATACTGGTTTCTTTAGCTCTCCTGTGAATACCGCACCGGCATCTGTCTTCTCTCGGAATCCCGAGCCGAGTTTATACCACCACTCGAGTTCCTTCTTCCCCGTTCTCACTTCACACGCATGTGCCGTTCGAAGTGAAATACACTTCTTACCCCGCCAGATCAGCATGCCATCACGTAAAGCTCTACAGGAAAGCTCCTTGGGCAGTGAATGCGCATACATGTGTCGGATATCAACCAAAGGCTCGATTACCAGCGCTTTAGGGCTCTGCCCCACGACCCCGCAAGCCCTGTAAGGGCTTAATGCGTTGCTTTCAAGCGAGATGCACGCAGTAACGCCGTTTTGGCGTGCGCCTTCACTCTTCATCAAGTAGTAGCTCGTCACGAGATGAACGTGCTCCGCCGCATTCTCATAATAATACGTCAGCTTCCAAGGCGAAACGGTCACCTGCGTTGGAGCGAGCTTAACGTACTCTCCTCCTATCTTCGCGCCGACCGCTACCCCCTCTAAGAAATGGATGTTTTCGCCGTTGATCAATACGGACAGCCCCTCATAGGGGTAATCACGGTTGGGAATGACTTTGTTCCCAAGAGGAACCGAGAAAACTGAGTGAGACCAGGATGCGTGCGGTCGTTTGAGTATAGCATGCTTGGTCCTCCCGGGATTTTCCTCCTCAACGGGCTGGAGTGCAACGTGAAAGTTCATCTTCCCTTACCTTAAGAAGAACAAGCGGCAGCCGTTATTAAAAGTGGCGGTGGTTTTTGACGAGGTAACTGGAGATACGTAGTGAGCAAAAAGAGAGATGAGAGTACCAGTCCTTAGCATTCAGCAGAATGACAGGGTAAAAATGGCTCACTCTGCAAAATAAGCATTCAGGAGATACTGCAGGACCATTCGATGCGAATTGAAGAACGAGCCATTAAAGGCAATGGCATAGCGCATAATCTGGGCCCATTTCTCGCGGTCGGTATAAAACATTGGTAATACCACCTGTTCTAATTTCCTATAAAGGCTTTCCGCCTCTTCTGAATCATCCATTTCCAATTCGCAGACATTTGCAACCTTTGTCTCTATCGCCCATCCGGTCACACCCTCTACGCACCCTTCCACCCACCAGCCATCGAGCACACTCAAGCTCGGGACGCCGTTGAGGCACGCTTTCATGCCGCTGGTGCCCGATGCTTCACACGGTATTTTCGGCGTATTGAGCCACACGTCCACACCCGAAGTGATAAACTGCGCGAGCTCCATATCGTAATTTTCGAGGAATACAATCTTTATATCCGTTTCCAATCTCTTCATGGCGGCAAAGATACTCTTTATCAGCTCCTTTCCCAACGTATCCTTAGGGTGCGCTTTGCCCGCAATGATGACCTGAATCGGGCCACTATTTTTCGTAATACTTACTAATCTGTCCGGATTACTGAACAAAAGATGCGGCCGCTTATACCGTGCCATTCGCCGGGCAAAACCCACGGTACAGGTATCATAATCCATCCCGATATGGTGCTTTGTATTAACAAGATCGATCAGCATCCTCTTTGCCTCGCGATGTGCTTGCACAATCTCTTCCAGGGGTATTGACATCACATACCTCAGATTAAACGAATCTTTTCGCCAACCGCTGGTATGCTTATCATACAGCCTGCGGAACGGTTTGGAAGTCCAAAATACATGATGCACACCGTTCGTTATCGAATCGATAGGATAACCAGGGAACATATTCCGTGAAATTTCTTCATGCCGCTTCGCCACGCCATTTATATGGCCGCTGTGCTCTAACGCGAGTAAGGTCATATTTAATTCGTCTTTATAGCAAATGGTATCGATTTCCGCCTCGTCACAGTATCCTTTCAGGAGACTTTTGACCAAGTCGACCGAAAATATATCGTGACCTGCTGGAATCGGTGTGTGCGTCGTAAAGACACATTTATGACGTACTAACTCCTCAATCTGCCCAGCAGAGAGATTCGGCGAATTTTTTTTGATTTCCTTCGCCAGTTCGACCACGGCCAGTGCAGAGTGCCCTTCATTCAGGTGATATTTTCGGATATCGGTGTGCCCTAAGGCCGCGAGCATGCGTACACCGCCGATTCCGAGCACTATCTCCTGTGATAATCTGTAGCTCAAATCGCCACCGTAGAGATACGATGTGATTTCCCTATCCGAATCGCTATTTTCAAAAAGGTCGGTATCAAGAAGATAGACCGGTACTTGATGGCCCTCCAAACCGGTTATGAGGTATTTCCAGGCCTGTACCTTCACCGCCCTACCCGCAATAGGGACTGATACTTTGGGGGTCATGAGTGTTGCGAAATCCTGGATCCTCCAGCACATCGACCCTTCTGTTTGGTTCCCCTCTTCATTGAGGTATTGGGATAGGTAACCCTTATTACTGGCGAGCGTAACTGCGACCAGTGGGACATTCAGATCTGCGCATGATCTCAAGATATCTCCGGCTAATACACCCAGTCCGCCGCTATACGTCGGTATCTTGGGATGCATACCTATCTCCATGCTGAAAAGTGCAATGTGAAAATACTCTTCTATAAGTGAGCTGTCACGTCGCTCCATCTCTTTTTCCTCTCAATTCGAGATAGATTTTATGGATATATATGTTCCGTTTTACTCGCTTGCGTCCGGTGATTCTGCGATCTCCTGTATTTTCTTTTCACCCTCCTGCAGATGCGCCATGCGTGCGGCAGCGCTTTTCAGGATGTTTTCCAGCATCCCCGTATAGGACATTCCAGCAAAGGCAACCATCTTTGC
>JAENXH010000007.1:3061-19403 GCA_016649585.1 Methanosarcinales archaeon | reverse complement strand
TATATACTCTATCTAAAACCCACTTAGTTATTTCCAATTGTTCTTTGCTTTCTTTAGCACTGTCTAAAAGCTCCGACGTTTTACTTCTCAGCGTTTGTGCTCCTTCAATGTAATCCATAACAAAATAAGGATATGGATGAAGATGATTTGGTATCTCCACATCACCTAAGGCATAAATGCTTATTATATTTTCATGCGTAATCGTAGTTAAATATTTTATCTCATTTTTAACAGATTCTATTAAGGCTTCTTCTTTAGGGCGGGGGATTTTTAGTGCTCTATCGAAATTTAACCGTTTATCCTTGAGCTGAATAACTATACCTGCTCCTCCTCTACCAATAGGCTCAACAAAGTCGTATACATCTTTTAGGCTCTCTTTTATTCTCTTTAAAACCGCTTCCAAGATTGGTTGTTCAGAGTCATAAGCTTCAGTATTCTTATCTTCCCTTTCGTATATCTCTTTCAGTTTCTCCCAAAAGGGTTCCCAGAATTCTTCACTCATAGTTCTGATTGTAGCTCAGTTATACTTAACATTTTCTTCAGTAATGAAGATGTGTACAATCACTATAAAAAGTTTCTCTTCACTCTGGTATTTAAGACAAGTGAACGTAAACAGTCACAACACCCTTTCCTCTTAAAATAAACAAGCATCGAAATGAGTATCGCACACATACATCACCAGCCAGATAGCCGGTATCCCCACCGCCATTCAAGTTCCGGCATATATTCGATAAGATACATCGAGAATACTCGTGTAATCATAAAAATATAAATATAAATCCAAATTAAAAAATACAGATCAGAGAACAGAACTTCTGTTCTCTTTCCATTCTTAACTCTGTGTTCTTATGCTCGATTCGATTGAACCTGCGTTGTGAACGAACGTACAATTACAATCTCAGTACATTCCTTCTGGCATCCCGCCCGGTGGCATTCCACCTGCTCCGGGTGGAGGTGCTGCCCCTTTCTTCGACGCAATCACGTCATCTATCTTGAGAATCATTATTGCGGCATCTACTGCTGATCGCACCGATTGTCGCTTTGTCCTCAACGGCTCTATCACGTTATTCGCACGCATGTCAACGATTTTCCCGGTGTAAACGTTCAAACCCGCATTCTTCTCGCCACGCTCATGTGCCGCTTTCAACGCGACCAACTTGTCTATGGGATCAAGTCCGGAATTTTCCGCCAGGGTTCGCGGTATGATCTCCATCGCCTCTGCGAATTTCTCTACCGCTAATTGCTCCCTTCCTTTGAGCGACGCACCATAGTCCCTTATTTTCAATGCTAATTCCGTCTCCACTGCGCCACCACCTGCAACCGCTTTTCCGTCCTCTATTATGCTCCCTACCACACGAAGTACGTCATGCAACGACCGCTCAACTTCATCTACCACATGCTCTGTTCCGCCCCGTATCACAATGGACACTGCGTGAGGGTTCTTACATTGCTCGATGAACAGCATCTTATCCCCAGATATCTTCCGCTCCTCGACCAAGCCCGCGTGCCCCAAATCACTTCCCGTCATCTCCTCCACCGTACTCACGATATTACCGCCCGTTGCTTTCTCTAACTTCTCCAAATCGCTCTTCTTCGCCCTTCGTATCGCTATAATACCGTCCTTCGCAAGATGATGCTGCACGACATCGTCTATCCCTTTCTGGCATATCACGACATTCGCACCGCTTTCCTTTATGCGCTCCGCGAGCCGCCGCATCATCCGCTCCTCTTCCGCAAGGAAGCTCTTGAGCTGATCTGTTGTCCTTATCTTTACTTCTGCACTTGTCTCGGTCTTTTTTACCTCAAGCGAAGCATTGATCAACGCTATTTTCGCATTCTTTATCTTCCGTGGCATTCCGGGATGCACGACCTCTTTGTCTAATGCCAGGCCCTGCACTAACTTGGTCTCGCTCATTCGTCCGCCCACTTTCTTCTCCACGTTGATGTTATCCACGTCAACCACTTTCTTGCCTTTCGAGTCTTCTTCTGTTATTGCTTTGACCGCTTTTATCGCAATTTCGGCGAGGAACTCACTAGACGCCTCCGCGGATTTCCCGGTTATTGCTGTTTGTGCTACTTTCTTCAGCTCTTCATCATCATCTATCGCTATATCAATTGCGATTGAATCCAGCACCTTTATCGCTTGCTCCGATGCAAGTCTATACCCCAAAGCGATGACCGCAGGGTGCAATCCCTGCTCCAGGAGGTCTTCTGCCTTCTTCAGCAGTTCGCCACCAAGGACCACAGACGTTGTCGTACCGTCCCCAGCTTCCGCGTCCACGGTCTTCGCAACTTCCACCATCATCTTCGCTGCCGGACTCTCTATGTCCATCTCCTTGAGGATCGTCACACCATCGTTTGTTATAACCACGTCGCCAAGGGAATCCACAAGCATTTTATCCATCCCCTTTGGCCCCAATGTGGTACGAACCGCGGCAGCAACTGCTTTCGCTGCATTTATATTCGCAGTCTGTGCATCTCTCCCACTTGCTCTTTCGCCACCTTCCCGCAATATCAATATCGGGACTCCACCTAATTGTCCTGCCATTTTATTTATACTTACCTCGCTTTTTTACACATACGTTGGACTATAAACTAATTTATACCAACCTTTACATAACTTTTAAATCCTCGCATATAAATCTTTTCGGAACTGTTAATATAGCAGAAGAGAAAGAGGCGAAGATTAAAGGTGAAAAGGAGGAAGCAAGAAGATAATGAGAGTGGTAATGAAATTCGGAGGAAGAGCGGTCGCAACAGGTGAACAGATAAAGACCGTGGCACATTTGATAAAGAGATTCAAAGAAGAGGGAGTAAGGGAAAAGGGAAAGGAGAAGGAAGAAAAAAACGAAATAGTCATAGTAACCTCCGCAATTTCTACGGTCACCGACACGCTCCTGGATAATGCGAATAGAGTAGCAAAGGAAGGAAATACGGAAAAGGCAAAAGAATTCGTGGAAGATTTGCGAAAGCAACATGAATTAACAGCTTCAGAGGCAATAGACGACAAGAATGAGTTGGAAAAAGTAAAAGAGGAACTAAGAGCGCGATTAGCGGAAATGGAGAAAGCTTTGACCGGTATATGCCTTCTGGGCGAATTAACACCAAGGTCATTGGACTACATCGGTTCTTTTGGTGAAAGATTGGCAGCACCTATTCTGGCGGGCTCGCTCCAATCAGCAGGAATGGAGGCGGTGCACCTTACGGGTGGCGAGGCAGGGCTAATAACGAATGAGGATTACGGCAATGCACAATTAACCCTGGGTGCAGAGCGAGAGATAAAGGAGAGAGTTATACCGTTATTGGAGGATAAAATACCAGTTGTAACTGGATTCATCGGGGAAACGAAGAAAGGGACGATAACAACTTTCGGCAGGGGCGGCTCTGACTACACTGCTACCATAATTGGAACTGCGATAGATGCCGATGAGATCTGGCTCTGGAAGGAGACGGAGGGAATCATGAGTGCAGATCCCAAAATAATAAAGAATGCACGAAAGATACCGTATATTTCATACATAGAGGCAATGGAATTATCTTACTTCGGTGCTTCTGTCCTTCATCCAAGGGCAATAGAGCCAGTAATGAAGAAAGAAATACCGATACGGGTGAAAAATGTGTTCAATCCCGAGGACGAGGGTACGCTTATCGGAAAAGAGGCGGAGCAGACAAAAAAAGCTGCTAAAGCTATTACGCTCATTGAGAATACTTCAATTATTAATATCGCGGGAACTGGTGTGAGGAGTATATCGGACGTTGCAGCCCGTGTATTCTCTGTCTTAGCGGCTAATAATGTGGACGTCATTATGATAAGCCAGGGCTCATCTGAAATGACCCTCTCTCTCGTTATTGATAGCGCACAATTGGAACGAGCTGTTGAGGCGATACAGAGCATAAATGCCGGAGGCACCGTAATACGCGATTTTACTTCTAATAGTAACGTGTGCGCAATGGGTATTGTCGGTGCCGGTATGGCGGGAACACCGGGGGTTGCAGGTAAAGCCTTTTCCGCTCTTGGCAAAGAAGGTATAAGCATGATAATGATCTCACAGGGCAGTTCAGAGTTTAACATCTCTTTCGTCGTGAAGAAGGAAGATGCATACAGGGC
Organism: Methanosarcinales archaeon; assembly: GCA_016649585.1. Taxonomy (GTDB): domain Archaea; phylum Halobacteriota; class Syntropharchaeia; order Alkanophagales; family Methanospirareceae; genus JACGMN01. Next base: position 15,295 of record JAENXH010000007.1, on the reverse strand, counting down.
AGCGCAGGCAATACACGATGTATTTGAGATGGGGTCGGTAACCTCAAAAAATCGAGTCGCCACGAAGTAAGTGGAAAAGTATTTATGTGCATACGATAAGAGCAAAAAAGAAGTTTATTTATCTTAAATATAAAGTATAATGGAATCTAACGAGAGAACGAATTAAAAAGAAAGCGGATATGACAGAATTGGAAGATAAAAGTACTGAGGATGAGCAGGTAGAAGACGACCTGTTAGCAGGTATCAAGCTAAAAACAACGGAGGATGTAGAAGTTCCAAAGTTGATGATAGACCAGGTAATAGGGCAGGAGCGTGGCGTGGAAGTGATAAAGAAGGCTGCTAAGCAGAGACGACATGTGATGCTAATCGGCAAGCCCGGTACCGGGAAATCAATGCTTGCAAGTAGCATGACTGAATTACTGCCAAAGGAGGAACTACAAGATACCCTGGCGTATCCCAATGAAGAAGACAAAAACAATCCAAAGATACGGGTCGTTCCCCGTGGTAAGGGGAAAGAGATAGTAGATGCACAGCGGCAAGAAGTGAGAAAGCGCATTCAGATGCGAAATGCTTTCTTCATGTTCACCTTCTTCCTCATCATGGGCATGGGCTTGATTTATGCAATGCAATTCGACCCAATTAGAATTGAGTTCGTTTTCTGGTCAATCATTGCCGCTGCTGTCCTACTTTTAGTGTTTAGATGGATGATGCCGAAGGAGGAAGCGATGATGCCGAAGTTACTCGTCACGAATGCGGGGCGTGAGACAGCACCATTCGTAGATGCAACAGGATCGCATTCTGGAGCTTTGCTTGGCGATGTGAGGCATGACCCATACCAATCCGGCGGATTGGAGACACCAGCACATGATAGGGTAGAAGCAGGTGCTATCCACAAGGCGAATAAAGGCGTTCTTTTCATCGATGAAATAAACACGCTGAGAATAGAAGCGCAGCAGAACTTGCTTACTGCGTTACAAGAGAAGGAATATGCGATAACTGGGCAGTCTGAGAGAAGCGCAGGCGCTATGGTGAAAACCGACCCGGTTCCCTGTGATTTCATCATGATTGCGGCAGGCAATCTGGATGCGATAGCGGGTATGCATCCCGCTCTCCGTTCTCGAATAAAAGGCTACGGATACGAGATATACATGAAAGATGCAATGGACGACACACCTGAGAACAGAAAAAAGCTTGTCAGGTTCGTTTCCCAGGAGGTACGGAAAGACAAAAAGATACCGCATTTCGATCGAAGTGGTGTGGAAGAGATAATGAGGGAAGCGATGAGAAGATCAGGCAGAAAGGGGCACCTTACGCTCATTTTACGGGACCTTGGCGGATTGGTGCGCGTAGCAGGAGATATCGCTAGTGCTGAAGGTGCCAAATATACAACGGGCGAGCATGTGATAAATGCAAAGGCAATGGCAAAATCCGTGGAGCAGCAAGTAGCTGACGAATATCTTGAACACAAGAAGGACTATAAATTATTCAAAACCGAGGGGTTTGAAGTAGGTCGGGTGAATGGACTTGCCGTTGTGGGTGATTCCGGAGTGATGCTGCCCATAATCGCAGAGGTTACGCCCGCACAATCGCGAGATGAAGGGAAGGTAATAGCAACCGGTAGATTGCAGGAGATAGCGCAGGAAGCGGTGCAAAATGTTTCCGCAGTGTTCAAGAAAATCACCGGGAAGGATATATCCCGCAAAGACATTCATATCCAATTTGTAGGCACGCACGAAGGAGTAGAAGGCGATTCAGCCAGCATTTCTATTGCTACTGCGGTTATATCAGCTTTGGAGAACATTCCAGTAGATCAGAGTGTAGCGATGACCGGTTCTCTGTCCGTGCGGGGCGATGTCCTGCCAGTAGGAGGAATAACGCCGAAGATCGAGGCCGCAGTACAGGCGGGCATCAAAGAAGTATTGATTCCGCAGTCAAATCTGAATGACGTGCTCATCGAGGATAGATATAAGGATAAGGTGAAAGTGATACCGGTGGTGACGATAGAGGATGTGCTTGAACATGCTCTGGTGGGCAAAATGAAGAAGAAGTTCATAGATAAGATAAAGAGTTTCACCCTGGTGGAGAAGATCATTCCAGAAGGTGTTGTTGTGGATAAGCAAATAGTGCATTAAAAGAAGGTTTAATAAAAAGCAAACACCTCTCTAACATTGCTATGGCATTCAGTGAGCACCTCGTAATAACTGCGATTACGGTTTCGGTAGCATTTTCGTTCGTGCTTCATGCTTATTCGAAGCGTAAAATAAACGCCTCTGCATTCATCGGGACACTCACACTTGGTGCGCTCATTCTGTTTTTGTTTGGACTTGAGTTTGGTTATGTGGGGTTGCTTGCGCTTTTCGCGTTCTTTCTGCTTGGAAATTTGGTGACGAGATATAAATACGATAAGAAATTGAAACTGGGCGTTGCAGAGGGTAATAAGGGCATGCGAGACATAAATAACGTGCTGGGCAACGGCTTATCACCACTGATCTTCGCAGTGCTCTACGCTATTTCCAGCCAGAACACCATTTTTCTGCTCGGCTTCTCTGGTGCAGTCGCTACCGCCTGTGCAGATACGTTTTCAACCGAAATCGGGCAGGCGGAGGGAAATCCGAGGTTAATTACAACCCTTAAAAAAGTGCCGGTGGGCACAAATGGTGGCGTTAGTTCGCCTGGTTTTGGCGCGGCATTGCTCGGCTCGTCTCTGATTTCGCTTGTTTGTCTCGCATTCGTCAGTTCTAATGTTGAAACGCACATAAGAATCACCTTCTTCTTCGTTTGCCTCTTAGCCGGATTCTCAGGCTGTGTTGCAGACAGCTTTTTCGGTGCAACCGTGGAGGACCGAAATCCACTCAACTTGAATAAACATCACGTGAACATCTTAGCTACGCTATCCGGGGGGATCGTTGCAATTGTATTGGGCTATTCTCTTGGTGTGGGGATATAGTCCTGAATATACTTGCTCTCTTTTCATTTCGATTTAATGCAAATATTGCGTAATTCCGATAGATTTATATGGGATGAGCATGTCCATTATATCCATGCAACAGATGTTGCTCACTGTCAGACCAACCACTGATTTTGAGATACCACACAGTGACGGTTACCGGTTATTTTCTGCATTGCTCGCGGTTATGCGCTCTTCTGATCCGGAGGCGAGCAAGCGCGTTCACGATTCGGAGATTAGTTCGGTTACAGCGCATCAGAAAACCCAATAGGGATTGAAACTTGTCTGTTACGTTACCCCACGGAGTAGATACGGTAGTTACAGCGCATCAGAAAACCCAATAGGGATTGAAACCGCAATACTAAGCATAGGATGCGGATATTCATAAAATAAGTTACAGCGCATCAGAAAACCCAATAGGGATTGAAACCGTCTAAAAACTCTGTGGTCTCCGCGCTCTCGGCGGTGATAAATCACTATATTTTTAGACAGTGCCCGTTGAGTAAAGAAAAAGACGTTTATGTGCCTTCTTCTGTCATATTGGAATTTGATCTGGAGATGAAAGCTCATGGCTATACACCGGAAGAGAGAAGGTTGACCTGGGAGGATATGCTGGTAAAGATACCGCCAAACAAAGTATTACCACCCACTCCCTCCTCTTTCGCTGAAGTACCGAGATTAGAGACCGAACTAACTTATTTTGACGCGATTATCACTTGCATGTCTAAAGAATTGGAAGCAAGTGTTGTTACAGCGGATAAAGGGTTAAAAGTTAAAACGTGCTGGTAATTTTTGGCAACGTTGATAAGATGAACAATTTGTCATCCCCTTTTTCTTTTTTAGCTCTTCAATAATTTTAAAATTTAGTTTAGAGCACAATACAATATATTTCGCAACCTATTCATTGCATAGGTGCTGAATGAACTAAGTAACTATGACGATTCTGATAAAGAACGTGCTGGTGGAAGGAAGGGAGAAGAACATTTACATCGAAGGAAACGAGATAGCAGCGATTACCGACGCTGGCAGTGGTAGGAGCAAAGTAAGAGAGGCGGAATTTGTAATTGATGGGAAGCGAAAAGCCGTGATCCCTGGTCTGTTCAACGGGCATACACATGCGGCAATGACCTTACTACGCGGCTATGCGGACGACATGCCGCTTCACGAATGGCTTTCTACGAAGATATGGCCGTTAGAAGCGCGGATTACGGAAGAGGACGTTTATTGGGGCACGAAACTTGCGTGCTTGGAGATGATCAAATCGGGCACAACCTTTTTTAACGATATGTATTGGTACTGGGGGGGCAGTACGAGAGCGGTCGCAGAGAGTGGAATACGAGCGATGTTATCCGCAGTTTTTATTGACGGCTTTGACGAGGAGAAGGCAAAGGAGCAGATAAAGCGGAACGAAGCGTTATACCGGGAAAGCAAAAAACTACCGAAGAGAATTATTTTTGCGCTTGGTCCACATGCGATATACACGGTCTCGGAAGAAAGCCTCTGCTGGGTGCGTGATTTTTCAGAGAGGCATGACCTTCTGGTTCATATCCATTTATCGGAGACGGAGGCGGAGGTAGAAGAGTGCATAAAGCGGTATGGGATGCGACCTGTAGAATTTCTCGATAGAATTGGATTTTTAAGTTCGAGGACGATTGCCTGCCATTGCATTCATCTGAGCAGAAAAGAGATGGAGTTGTTGAGGAAGAACGATGTGAAGATCGTGCACAATCCAGGATCGAATATGAAGTTATCATCAGGAACGCTGCCGTACGAAGAGCTGAAAAAGGCTGGCTTGTACGCAAATATCGCACTCGGAACCGATGGCTGTGCTTCTAACAACAACCTTGACATGATTGAGGAGATGAAGATCGCATCGTTGGTTCACAAGGCGCTCTCCGGCGACCCGACGAGCATGCCGGCACACGAAGCTTTTGAGCTTGCAACACGTAACGCAGCAAAAATGTTCAGGTTGAATTCAGGTGTAATCGAAGAAGGGAAACTGGCGGATATTGCACTTATAGACTTGACTAAGGTGGAACTTGTGCCTAACCATAATTTAACCTCGAATATCGTTTATTCTGCGAACGGTAGCTGCGTTGATACAGTGATATGCGATGGCGAGATTTTAATGGAAGGACGGAAAGTAAATGGCGAGGATGAGATAAAGGAGAAGGCGCAAGAGGTTGCTTATGAGCTTGTGAACAGAAAAAGCCCTTGATTGAGTTCGATTGAGTTTAGTTTAGTTTAATTCTCAAGAAGTAATTCTTCAATGTATTATGTATGTGCAACTTACAATGAGGCAATTCATACTGTATGCGGAAAAAGCGTCGACAAGTCCTGATTTCTCGCTGGACGACCTGCCGGGTAGTGGAGGCAGAATGGACCTTGTTGCACGCTGTATTTGTAACGCGCTCTGGATAAGTCATGCGTTGAGACTGGACTCTTGCATTCATGTAGTCGCGTGCGGTAGCCATAACCCCCCGGTTGTTATCTCCTTTTATGGTGACACGCTGCGGGGTGTATCACCAGATGAACGGAATATAGCGGCATGGATAAAGAAAGCGTTGTCGAGGAAGAGGAGGAACCCGGGGATAATAATACGCAAAATCAGCTTTCAGCAGTTGATCGAGGAGTTAGCATCAGAAGGAAAGTTTATTTACATATTAGATGAGAAGGGCACAGATATGGCACGTCTAAAGAAGCTAAAAGAGGATTCTGTATTTGTCCTCGGAGACCACTTAGGCCTGCCGGAGATAGAAGAAAAGTTTGTCGAGCGATTTGAACACGAGAAGATATCGCTTGGCACGACCTCTTATCTCGCCTCGCAATGCATAACCGTGCTGCATTATGAGTTGGATAAGAAAATGAAGAAGCAGGGGATTCATGATGTAGGATACAGGATACAAATTTAGGGATGCGGCTTGTATCTTGCATCTTTTTTTTCTCGTGAAAATCCGTGTAATCTTGTGGTTACAAAAATAGAAAATTGCTCCGGTCGGGATTTGAACCCGAGTCCTTGGCTCGAAAGGCCGAGATGATTGGCCGAGCTACACTACCGGAGCATAAGTTCCTTAGTAAAGGAAGTGAGTTATAGGAACTTAAAAAATTGTTCCTTTGCTTTGAAATAGTGTTCTTTAAAAAGAAAGATTGGGAAAAGGCTTGTTTTAGCCAAATAGTGCAGAGAGCCCTTCCATACCCTTCTCTTCCGCTTCCTCTTCCTCTTCTTCTGTCTTCTCTTCCTTTCCTTTCTTCTCTGTCTCCGCTGCTTCTGGAGCTGGAGCCGATGCTTGTGCCGGAGCCGCTGCTGGCGCCATTGCCACAGGAGCATAAGCCGGCTGTGCTTGCGCCATCGCTTCCTCTATGTCCACACCGCTCAATGCGGATATCAGTGCTTTCACTCTACCCTTATCTGCCTTTGCACCTGCAGCCTTCAGTATCTTGGTTATTCCGTCCTCTGTGATCTCCACATCTGAGTTATGCAAGAGCAATGCAGCGTATATATATTCCATCTCTACGTTTGCCTCCTTATCTTCATCTATACCTTTCTTCTATACTCTAACTTTACCTGTATTAAATAGTTATAAGATTACTCATTGGTATTAAATTCTACAAAAACCAGAAGTCATGAAACTCACAATGGTAATCCCCTCGTATTGGGGAAGAGAAAGCGAAGTTGGCTGGAGAGAAGGAGACGCCATCTATGACCACCCAATACCTTTAGACGGGGAAGGCACTTTACTCCGGGCAATACAGAGCATAGAGCGGCTGGAGGATAAAGAGTTTCAACTGGTGATAATTGCGGTCGCTACGGCAGAGGATATCGACTCTGAGGTTGAGAAAAAGGTTGCCCGTATCATTAAGTCTGCCAACCCGGGAGTAGAAATACTGTTGTTTGGACAATCGCATCTAAAGCAGATACATGAGCTATTGCGTCGTGATAGCGTGGGTAAAAACACGGAAGAGTGCACTAACCTTCTCCAACTCCGGGGATATTCCAATGTTCGAAATCTATGCATGTTCATTCCGCATATTCTGGGTTCGGAAGTGGCAGTGCTTATTGACGATGATGAAGTCTTTGAAGACCCGGAATTCATCTCGAAAGCCAGAGAATTTATTGGAAGGAAAATTGGTGGAAGAACCATCAACGCAGTGGCGGGCTATTATCTTCAGCCGGATGGCGACTACCACGTTACAAAACCTCTTCGCCCCTGGATGAAATACTGGGATCAATATGAGAGGATGAATGAAGCATTTGATAAGGTTATTGGAACCGAACCGAGGTTGAAAGAGACACCTTTTGTTTTCGGTGGAAATATGGTTATCCATCGCAATCTCTTTACAGTCGTTCCTTTTGACCCGAATGTCCGGAGAGGTGAGGATATAGATTTTTTGATAAATGCGAGGATGCTTGGTTTTCACTTTTTCCTGGATAATCAACTGTCTATTAAGCACCTTCCACCATCAAAGACGCATCCCACCTGGATGCAGTTGAGAGAAGACATCTATCGTTTTATCTATGAGCGAGCGAAGATCGAAACGCAAAAGGAGATAGAAGGAATGACAAAAGTTAATCCTGAGGATTTTGATCCTTATCCCGGGTGTTTTCTGAAACCCGACCTCGAAGAGAAGATTGAGCGGGCTTGCAAACTGTTATCTGAAGAGTATCTCGCTCAAGGCGATAGAAAAGGCAGTGAAGAAGCGTTAAACAATATCACCCTTGCCAAAACAGATGCAGCAGTGCCGAAATATGACCCTTTTCAAAAGTTATGCGAACTGCAAAAACAGTGGCAGGAATTGATGCTGTTTACAGGCCAGGAAGATACTCGTTCACGGATAAGAGATATTATCTGTAAAGGGATGCACTGAAGATGAATATACTGTTCCTACCAAAGCTGTTTCCCAGAGCGGACATCATAGGCGGACCCATTCTCATCTATCACAGAATTAAGAACCTGTCTTCGATGGGGCACAAGATAACGCTAATTGCCCCCGCTTATACTGAGGCAGACCGTAACGATACAAGCCTTGAGCCCTTCTGCGAAAAGATTATCAGAATTGATTCTGTCAAGGAAAGACCTCGTGATGGAGTAGAGGCTCTTTATAAAAGATTGAATAGACCAAAGGTCTTCTTAACCGGAGACGGCGGTTACGATGAAGGGATTGAAGATGCCTTGAAATTGACTTTGAAGGAGAAGCATTTTGACGCTGTTATTGCTGAATATTCGATGATGGGGCAGTACATAGAAGCGAATCGCAGCCTCATCCCTGCGGATGCCATGACTGTGATTTCGGTACACGAATGCTATACAAAGGCGTTTACACTAAGAGCTGCAAAAGGAGAGGATATCAGTGAAGGTACAATAAAAGAATTATTTAATTACGAGTTTAAGATGTACGACGTTGCTGATAGGATTTTAACTTTAACACGGGAGGATGGCGATATTCTGATAAGCCATGCGCCAGGACTGAAGAACAAGATCAGAGTAGTGCCTCACGGCGTTGACACGGGGTTTTACACGCCGCCAAATAAGAAGTTCTGGGAAAGAAACACTAAAAATATCCTTTACTTAGGTAATTTTCAGCATTACCCCAATGTGGATGCGGTGAAGAACTTTATCCACCACTGCTGGAATAGAATCCAGCAGGAGGTCCCGGATGTAAAATTTTATGCAATCGGTTTCAATCCACCTCAAGAACTTCTGGATTTTAGAAGCGAAAATGTGACTGTCAGGGGAGGGGGGGATGACGATAATGTGCTACGATTTTACTGGAATAGCGACGTGTTTGTGGCACCTATTGAGTTGGGCACAGGTTTCAGGGGCAAGCTCTTAGAGGCTATGGCTTGCGGTCTGCCCGTAGTTGCTACTCGACTGGCTACCTTTGGTATAAATCCTAAACATGGAGTAGACATGTTCGTAGCTGATGATTATAACGTTTTTTCCGAGTATGTAATTATGCTTTTAAAAGACGCCGAGCTCAGGAATAAGATTAGTAATAATGCCCTGGCATTATCAATGAAATTTGACCACAAGCATGCCGCGGAGAAATTGGAGCAGGTGCTTAAAGAAGGGAAAGGGGGTATTGGAGTAAGCAACTGAAGGGGAAGATCTGATCTCAAATAAGTCCTTACAGAGCTTGCTTGGTAGCGGAGCAGAGCCTCGCACTATCCATTAGTCAAAACGTGCTGGAACACATCTTCCTTGCAAGCCAAGATATATATATTATCGCAAAGGCCATGCATCCGGAGCCTAATAAAAATAAAACCAGAGCCATGCCCAAGGCGGGACTCTCGGGCGGAATAGATATGGTGGGATACAGGGCGGCGTAAAAGATCAATCCGAAAGCGATAAATTGGGACGACTTTTCCTCTTTCCTATCACTCTCCTTCCGTATCTCTTCATCCTTAGCGGTTTCAATAGCGCCCCTCGCCTGCTCTTCCGCTGCACATCCGAGAATTTTCATCTTAATAAATAGTTTAAAACGGGGCATATAAACTTTCCCATTTTTTAGCAATATTGTCCAAATTTAGCAATAATTTGAAGCGAAGGGGGTGGGGATGCTGGACGGATGTGCGAGCGGGGTATTTATACGCTCTGAATTCGATAATTAACTACGAATCACGTTGAAGAGAATTTTGATTATTAAGCAGTTGACTTGGGATTTTTTGGCTGACGGTTTCGGTGCATACGAAGTTTCGAGCTGAAAGCTCGAAATTTGGGCGGAGAGCGAAGCTCGTAGCCGTATGCACCGTGTTATGTGAAGTTGCTTCCACGACTATACTTGATAGTAAATTTCTCTATTAAATTCACCTTTTTCCTTATAATTATTGATTTTCGAAATATAGAATAATCTTATTAGCTGAATTAGCTTACATTTTAAATTGCCCTTTTAGTAAATTAACTACATCTAAATAGCTTAATATACATATGTTATCTTTATAACACTCTAGTGCAGAACTTACTTCGGTTTTATCAAAATTGTTATAATTTCCTACTATTCCAATTAATTTAGGGTTGTCAATTTTTATTCCATATTTTTTTAATGCCCATTCCCTGTTTTTCTCAAACTGAAAATATTTGTTATAATCCTTTAATTGTGCAATTAATTCAGTAACATAACTACCAAATCGCACTCTTGCTTTTCCTTTTCCATCAGTTCCAACTTTTTTATGTTTTGTAATTGATTTAGATTTAATTGCTCCGGTTTTTAAATCCAAGATATCATAATTTCCATCTTTTCTTTTCATTAGATAATCAGGTGTACTTCTATATGGATCTTCATTATCTCGTTGTTTCCAAATTAAATTTTTTTGATGAAGAGCAGCATTATATCCAAGGGCTTTGACAAAATATTCTTGATTATCCCTTACGAATTTATCAATAATTAATTCATTTATGGTCTGATTTGAAAGACTGATTAATTGTTTAGAAAAATGTTCTATTGAAGTATCAATAATATTATTGATTCCAATAATACTCCCTGTGATTGGAAAGTTTAAAAAACTGTATTTTAATTGTTTTTCCAGCCATTGAATTAATTGTTCTCTTTTAATCTCTTTTTTAATTAAAAAAGCTGAAGGAATGACACGATAATATAAATTCAACCCACCTGAGCAAATTATTTCAACATTTAAGAAAAGAATATAATTTGCCTTTGGTTCAATTAAAAGAGGTATGTCACCCTTTACTGGTGTAAGTGTAGTAAGTATTTTGTCAATATTTAAGAGATTTTTAATTATTTTAATATCGTATTCCGTGGCAAATCTTAAATTTGAAAACGAATTATTTTCTGCCGAGATTTTAATACCGCTGTTTATTTCCTTTTTTAACCGTGGACCTGGAATAAAGAAACTGGTAGCATTACAAATCTTTTCAATTGTATTTGGCATTGATATTTTAACATATTGTCCTGGTTGAATCTTTTTTGAACCAGAAAGTTCCCAAATATAATGATCCGGACTTTCAGCAATTCGTATAAAATTTGTAAATGTATATTTATAAGGAATTTTAATTTCTCCAGACGCAATTCCTTTATTTATTTCATTTAACCATGTTGAAAAAAATTCTCCAATAAAATCAATAATTTCTTTAGATTTCATCAAAACCACTATTCATATTCATTGGAAAAAAGGTGAATATAAACTTTCTTTTTTTGTTATTAATTTTCGTTGGTCGTGGAAGCAATTTCATCTAACGAGTGGAGTGTATCCGAAGTTCACCGGAGGTGAATTTGGGTGAGCGAAGCGAACCGGATACACTCTGTTATGCGAAGTTGAAATCGCCATCTCTGGGGGGGGGTTAGCATAGTATTTATTGCAGTTTTATTGGTTTATCATAGACTTCTAATATTTCCTCTTTTGAAAATTCTTTAATATAATTACTATCAATATTATAACTCATTGTAAAATCTGTTGAATCAACAAATATTTTTGATGGTTGGCGGCATAACTATATATTCATTTACTATAAAGTTTTATTACCACTTTACTAGATGGCGTTTGGATGGTTGACTTTAATGAGATGAAGGAAAAGTACCCTCGAACCATGATAATCGTGCAATTGTTGTGGATAACGATAGTCGCCACGATATTATCGTACATCCTAATTTTTCTATTCAATATCTTCGACATTTCTGCACAGAACTTGGAAGATGTCTTTACATTTCCACCAAACGTAATTCCCCAACCTTACAATTACATCGGGATTCTGTTCATTCCAGTTGGAATGTTTTTGATCATTTGGGCGAACTATACTCTCCTTTGGATTGGTAGAATTGGCTTTAAAGATCGAGAACCCATGCAGAGACCTTCGAGTCTAATTTTGGTTGGACCATTTAGATTTACCAGGAATCCCATCTACTTTGGAAACCTCTTGATGATGTTAGGACTGGTTATTGTTTGGAGTAGTATTGTTACAGCATTGATGCTAATTTTCGTCTACATTATATTCAGGTTCGTCTTCATCAAGAGAGAAGAGGTCATCTTGGAAGAGGAATTTGGAGAAGAGTATCGAGAATTCAAGAAACGGATCAGACGGTGGATTTGAAACCGAGCATCTATGATGAATATATTGAGTTATGTTAATTGATAGCATGGCATATTAATACTATGCTTGGGGGGAGTATAAATGGCTATTTCTATTTCGCATAACTCCGGTATATCGGACACCAATGTCGCATATACCTCCTTTTGATGAACTCCCTATCTCACCGATTTTCCTTCTGCCCATTTCTTTTGAAAACTCCACAAACTCTTGAAATTTATCTTTCGGTATAATAACCCCCCCCCC
>JAENXH010000007.1:0-2961 GCA_016649585.1 Methanosarcinales archaeon | reverse complement strand
CCCCCCCCCCTTCGCATCCCCTTCTTTTATCCGCCTTAGCATAACAAATCCCATTTCATCCTTTATAGATATAAAACTTTCGCATAATCCTATTTCAATTATGCTCATGCCAGATCAAAAATCGATCCATATTTCCAAGTTATTTGTTATCTTTGCTTTTGGCAGGGGTGCTTTTTAGTGTAGTTAAAATAACCACATACACTTTCAAAACCCCCATTCTCGCCGCTTCATCTCCTTCTTGTCCTCTTCCACAGAAGGCAAATTCACGTGGTGGTGTAGGGAAGTTTGGGTGATATGCCCCTGAGATAGATAGACCAAATTAGTTGCGTTAGGATAGTAGAATATCAACCAAGATTTATACGTTTTTCGTAGTGTCCGGGCTGAGATTCCAATCGTGTTTAATCCGCTTTTTTTACTTCATCATACTTCTGAGAGTCGCGGATCTTTTGACAAAAAAGTGGTACATTTTTGTTAATTTTAAATACGCTCACAAACAAAGTAAGCTATACCAAAAAATGCTGAACCTCGACATAGCACGAATTTTTAACGAGATTGCGGATATTTTTGAAGTGAAAGGCGAGAACGCTTTCAAGATAAGAGCGTACAGAAAAGCCGCGCTGACGATAGAAACACTTACGCAGGACTTGAAAGTGATCGCAGAGCGAGGCGGAGTGAAAGAGCTAAAGAATATACCGGGTATAGGCGAGGGAATCGCGAAGAAGATCGTCGAGATAGCAGAGACCGGTGATTGTAAGAAGCACCGGGAGTTGAAACAGGAAATGCCGTCGGAGTTGCTTGAGCTCTTGGCCATCCCGCGTGTCGGTCCGAAGATGATCGCGAAGGTGCACCAAGAGCTTGGTATAACGAATATAGAGGAATTGGAGCAAGCTGCAAGAGCGCATAAGTTAGAAGGTATTCCGGGATTCGGCGCCAAGGTGGAGGAGAACATACTGAAAGGGATAGAACAATACCGGAGTTATCAAGGACGTGTACTGCTTTCAAAAGCGCTTCCTTATGCTGAATCAATAGTAAACGAGTTGAAGAAGTTAGATGTGGTAGAGCAGATAATAATAGCAGGCAGTTTACGACGGATGCGTGAGACAATCGGCGATATAGACATTCTGGTCGTCTCAAAGCGGCCGAGTGAGGTGATGGATGCGTTTACGAGCCTTGACGGTGTAGAGGACGTAATCGCAAAGGGCACAACGAAATCCTCCATTATCATAAACGGCATAAACGCGGACGTACGTGTGGTGGAGGCCGTTTCCTTCGGCGCGGCGGCTCATTATTTCACTGGCTCCAAGCACCATAACGTACGAATACGGGAGCTGGGCATGAAAAAAGGGTTAAAGATAAATGAATACGGTATTTTCCGCGGTGATGAGCGGATCGGCGGTGAGCATGAAGAGGACGTGTTCGCAAGTGTTGGGCTCGCATATACTCCACCCGAGTTGCGGGAAGACAGGGGTGAGATCGAAGCGGCTAAGGAGAACAGAATACCGAAATTGATTGAGCTAAGCGATCTAAAAGGTGACTTGCACGTGCATACCAACTGGAGCGATGGGCGGGACAGCATAGAGGAGATGGCGAAAGCTGCGCTCGCGTTAGGCTACGAGTATATCGCCGTGGCGGACCATTCTCCCGCAGTGGGCATCGCAGGCGGCTTGAACGAGGAGAAGATACCAAAGCGCAAAGAGGAAATAGAACGTGTGAACACGCGATTTGAAGGCGATAGAATTCAGTTTAGGGTTTTAAACTCAGTAGAGGCAGATATAAAGTCAGATTTCTCTATGGATTTCTCTGATGAGATATTGAAGGATTTTGACGTGGTCGTTGGTGCGGTACACACGAAATTCTCGCAGGACCGGGAAACGATGACGACGCGAATCGTAACCGCAATGGAGAATCCCAACGTAGATATAATTGCGCACCCAACAGGTCGTTTGTTAAGGAAGAGGGATCCGTATGAAGTGGATATGGAACGGCTTATGGCTGCTGCAAAGGATACGGGAACCGTTCTGGAGCTTAATTCGTTCCCGACGCGGCTTGACCTCAACGACATACATTGCAAGATGGCAAAGGATTACGGCGTTTTAATTGCTATCTCAACGGATGCGCATGATGCGATACAGATGGGCGCAGTGATAAAATATGGCGTGGCAACTGCCCGGCGCGGCTGGCTCGAACCAGAAGACGTGGTGAACACGAGAGGGTTAGAATATGTGTTGAAGATGGTGAAGAGGTAAAGAGCGAGTGGAAGAAACGATAAAGAAGGAATGTTCAGATGTGAATGTGGCATTGCTGCTAGCCACGGCACTTCATGCAGAGGGGGAAGAGATACGAATAGGGCGAGCGGGTGAAGCAGGAGAAGAAGACGCAGCCTGTATTGTCACTGATGAGCTTATCGGGATTGACATAGTAGAATATATCGGTGGTAAAAAAGCGCTCTTCAATTTCGTCTATTACGATACAAGGAAGCCGGGGATTTTAGGGCGATTAGGTGTGTTTATGGACGATGCCATCGGTGGACTGATTGCAGGATGCATGACGAAGATGTTAGAGTGAGGCACTAATAAAACAACAGAAAGGTTTATATTACCTGTAAGCTCTAAGAATGTAAGTAAGACAAAAAGTCCGTTAGATCGTTTGTTTGAGTAAGCGGGGGAGGTGTCAAAGGATGGGCAAGGAGCGTTTTACAGGGAAAAGGGTTTCATCCAGAGGGATGTATATACGCAATAATGCGGATATACTGACGTTATACGACATTGCTCTTAAAGAGGGAAAAAATGAGGCATCAAGATACAATTAAGCGGATGCAAGAACGCGTAGAATCGCTTATTGAACATTTCGATAAGTATGTAGAAGTATTTAATCAAAGAAACTTAGGCACTTCTCCCATTTTAGGAACACCACCCACATGATTGAAGGATCTTCAGCTCGAAATACTCCAAATCGTGGAAT
>JAENXH010000079.1 GCA_016649585.1 Methanosarcinales archaeon | reverse complement strand
TATAGCCTTATCTGCATCGTCGCTATACCGTATCCCAACGATATACTCGAGCCTCCGGGCTACATACTCAACATAGTTCGTTATATTAGTAGTGAAGACTTTCTCATTGGGTATCCGCACGTATAATCCTTCAAACGTTCTTAACGTGGTTGAAATAATGCGGATATCCTCTACCACTCCTGCAATTCCAGCTATGTTCACTGCCTGCCCGATCTTCATAGGTCGCTCAATAATCAAGAAAAGCCCTGATATCAGGTTGCTTACGACACTCTGACTGGCAATACCAATCACGATACCTGCTATGCCTCCAGCAACTAATAAACCAGAGGGGTTTATTCCAAGCGTTGGAAGAACCGCAAGTACTGCAATGATAATAATGCCGTAGTATACAACTTTGATCATAATCTCTAATTGGTCCCCGCTAACTTTATCCCTAAGGCCTCTTTTGAGATTGAGGGTTAAGCTTTTAGCTATTATCACCGCAACGGCAAGAATCGCGATGATTCTAAGGAGATCAAAAAGAGTGACGTCCCCATAAATCCCAATATCGGGAATCATAATCCGACCTCCATCACAAATTTTGTTGTAGTTACCTGGAGTTTCTTTGCCGTGTAAAGCTCCATAGCTTTCGTCATCCCTGCCTCAAGTGGGGCGTCAATAAAATCGGTCTCAGCATTGTGTCCGTGCATGATCTTCATTCTCGCCCGCATCGCCACGAGATCATCGCGGTAATATATCTTCATCCCATACGCGTTGAAGATGACTTTTGTTAGTTTAACCCACTCGCTGGTCATATTGGTTATATTGAGTTCTATGACGCCCTCGTGAATTGGATTTACTGCAGGTCTTGTAGAACAAACTTTGCTTCGCCAGTATTTACAGATAACGCCACTTCTCGGGTCACCGTAAAGGGTAAATTTCTGTCGTGCCAGGGTGAGAATATCAAGGACTTCAACGTCGCCATTAGTAGATATTAAAACGCCAATTTCGATGGGATAGGTGACGAAGATTTTTCTGGTTGCCTTAGGTTCAACCAAAAGACTCTTTTCGAATTCGATGAGAAGAGATGATGCTAATTCCTTTGGCTTGTTTAACGGTTCAACTGGGTTGATGAGCACTTTTCCCGCTCCTAACAGGAGTATCTTCTCCACTTTCGTATCAGCACACTCACTTCGGTAAATAAAAGCCTCTCCCTCTCTTTCAAGGGATAGCGAAATTTCTTCTGTTACAATCTCTAAAGGGATATCATAATATCCGAACATAAAGCCTCTTATCAATTATTAACGTAAGTTTACATATAAACCTTTGGTAACAGGAACGTAAAGCTCGTGAGTAAAGTAAAGTCACAATAGGAGTGAGGACGTAAATAACAAAGCTAAGAGAATGATAAGAACCAGAGAGATTCGTGCAATGAACTTCCTCGCAACAACTCGTTCGTAATATCTCCGGGGGCTGATATCCAGAATAAGCGTGGCGGATAAGCTTCCAGCCATCAACCCGAGGACATTTTCAAGCGTGAGCGCCAGTGGACTGGGCGTCTGGTGCGGGTAGAGAACAATTGTGATTCCGGTCACCACTGCAGGAGGAAGCAGTGCAGCAGCAATTGCCACGCCAGCGATAATCTCTGTTATGCCTTTTGATAGAGCAAGAATAGAGGCGAAACCAAGGAGTAACGCCATGAGAATGTAAATAAAGCTTGGATTCATTCGTAAAAGGATTTCCGATGTGAGTGACAGATCTATAAATAATGAAATGACAAGTGTGACGAGAGCAGAGAGTATGATAACCATAAGAAGCTGAATACCGAGATTTCCAACGCTTTTCAAGGCATCTTTAGTCTTTCCGACTGCGGTGTTGATAGTAAAGGCATAGATGGGGCCAAGAAGTGGTGAGAGCAGCATAGCACCAATGATGATCGCCACATTATTAAGGAAAAGGCCCATGAGGGCTATTATTCCAGCGATAGTGGTAAGTGCAAGTTTACTGAGATCGAGCCTTAGGTGAGGTCTGGTGGTGTCGATCAGCTTTTCAACCGGAGTTATTTCTTTTGCCTTTTCGACCTTCTTCTCACCACGTTTTAACACGGATGAAATGATAAAATCAGGGGTATAAACTTCGATTATGCTTTCCCTATATCTAGAGTCAATGGCATCTCGAAGCTTACCGATGATACAATCGAGCTCTTTATTGTGGATGTAAATGGTGACCCTGATAAGGTCATCTTCTTTTTTTGAAAAATGGAGTACATCCTTTGTTACTGCCTCTATTTTCTCTAAATCCTCTTTCTTGGCGGTTACAATGACTTTCTTCATCCATTAAAGAAATTACATAGGGGCTTATTTATAAGTTACTGGAATTAACTTCCGGAGTTATCATGCGATACTATCGTAACATATTTGCTGCTTCCTGTACCGCCCCCAGTTTTCCAATAATCGTGGCAAAATCCCCATCTAGGAGTTGCGTCCCACCGTGTGCGATCAGTGATTTTCCCTCTCTTCGAACCAAGACAATCAGAGTATCCTCTGGCAGCGATAGATCTTTTATAGCCTTCCCCACTACGCGCCTATTGGATACTTCCACCTCGAGTATATCTCCCTCTTCAGTGACCTCGCACATGGTAAACAAATCCGGATGCCCGACCATACCGTCGAGCATCAGCGCTGTGGCGGTAACGGGGCTAATTGAGCGAATGCCGAGGTCCATAAACGCGTGAAGGTTTTCCGGTTCATTAACCCGGGCAACGAGTTTTTCTCCCGTGAATCCGAATTTCGTCTTGGCAATCTGGCATACCAAAAGATTGGTATTATCCTGATCTGTTGTGGCGACGAGGTACTTGGCATGTTCGATTCCCGCTTTTTTCAGTATTGCCATATCTTCCGCGTCACCGTGAACTGCTCGTACTCCTATTTCCAATGCTTTTTGACAGTTCTCTTCGTCATCGTCAATTATCACGACATTCTCTCCGCGCTTGAGGAACCGTTCTGCCAGAGTCCTTCCGACCCCGCCTCCACCGACTATTAATATTTCCATAGGTATCACTCCTGTTCGTTTTGCTATAAAGCTTGCGGAAACTCCCGTTGCGAGCACCGTAATAATGATGGTAATAAACATCAAGCCAAGGAGGTTGGTTGATTCAGAATCAAACCCTAAAGCCTTCAGTCGTATGGCAAAATACACGGCCATTGAGGCAGGAACAACACCTCGTGGCCCTATTGCGGAAATGAAGAGTTTCTCACCACGTTTCAGGTCTGAAGACCGTGTAGATGCAAATACTGCTACAGGTCTTATTATAACCAGCAATAAAACCGCTAAAAGTATCCCGTTAAACCCAATTGCGCTAACCGCGTCAAAATCGATAATAGCGGAGAGCAAAATAAAGATAACGGAAAGTAAAATTATCGATAAATCTTCCTTAAACTGCTTTATTGTCTCTTTATGGGGGATTTCAGACGAGCCAATAATTATCCCAAAGACTGCCATTGCCAATACACCTGACTGGTTTCCGATATTCTCAGCGCTGACAAACGCAGCCAAAAGAATTGCTACGGTGAACAATCGAGCATACTGTGGGGTGAGTAAGGGACTTTTCCGTAAAATTAGAATAAGAATAATACCGCTTAAAACGCCGAAAAAAACACCGTCTAAGATTCGGATAACCAGGAATTCAGCCGCTTTAATTCCTGTTAAGGGTACGGCAATCCATTCAAAGATCAAAGCCGCCAGTATCACACTTGCGCCATCGTTCAATACAGCCTCAGCCTGGAGCGTGCTGGCAACTTTGGTATTCACCTTTACCTGCCGGATAATCGGCGAAATCACCGCGGGGCCGGTTGCGGAAACAAACGCGCCAAAGAGCAGGGCAATACTAAACGGAATATTGAGCAGAACGTACGCAGTTACCGCTGTAAGTACCGCGGTAATAGCGACCCCAATCGTAACCAGGTTCACTATGCTGCGCTGCATTTTCCGCAGTTGTCTAATATCAATGTCCAGTCCTCCATCGAAGACGATTATTGCAACGGCTAACCCTACAAGCAATTCGATGCCGCTTCCAAACCTGCCGGGTTCTATTAAGCCGGTAACTTCAGGGCCTAAGATGATCCCAGCCGCTAACAAGAATACGATGCTCGGGATTCTGACAACTCGACCGAGCATGTGTGCAAAAATCCCGATAATCATCACACCCACAAGAGCGGTCAGCACGTATATGGTACTCATACGAGTTGTTCTCCTCGAACAATTAATTAAAGTATTTTAGATTATTTTTGGATATTCATTGTGTACTATTTAAATAACAGCTCTAAAAACTCATTCGTATTTGTCTCGCTTTTCAGCTCCGTTCTTTTCGAAGATCTGCTTAATGATAGAAAACGGAAATTGGACTAATTCTTGGAGCCCGCCAGCAGTGGAAAAATTCGTTAGGGGCCTCTTCACCGCGGAAATAAGTTCATGAATAACGATTTTCTCCTCAACCTCTCCGAGTTCTTTTACCATGGCTAACCGGTGAATAGAATACAGACCAATTAAGAAGGCGAGAAAGAAGAAGAAATCCCACTGCTGGAAGTTCAATGTTGGAATAACCAGTTTTCCTCCTGGGCTCGTGTAGGTTAGCACCCATGCAAGTTCACGTTGGGCAAAGAAATCGGCAAACATACCGCCTAAAATCGGTGCAATACCGGCCATTACCGAATTAACGAGACTATTTGCGGCTAAATATGCCGTTGCCTGCCCTTTTGGTGCCAGTTTAAGCCCGATGTTTCCCGAAGCCAGGGTCACCCCTGCGGTCGAAATGCCCATGAAGATGTGTATGGCTACCAGTAACGGTATAGTTAATACGTATATCTCAGGTAATGTGGTAAAGGTCCAGGCGAGGATGCAGAGCATGAATAAAGGACCGCTGACGCCAAGCACCGATTTGTTACTGAAACGATCTGAAAACCGCCCCCAGATTCTGAGAAATGCGATGCTTGTTAATTGGCTCAATACTAAAAGGGCAATAATAAACGACATGTCCAATTGCAAGAGAGTAAGCATGTAAACGGTAAAAAAGGGAGCAGCCAAATTGACGGCGAAGTTCCAGGAACCCAGAAACATGAGGAGATTTTTGAAGTTAGCATCCTTAAAGGGCTGTGAGAGCAGCTTTAAAAAACCTAGCTTTCCCACGAGTGGTGCCATTCGAGGCTCAGGGATGGTTGATATGAAGTAAACACCGAGCATCCCTGCAAGGAATCCCAGGAAAAAAAGAATTGAATAGCCGTATAACTCATACGCCGGGAATAGCTTTTTCCAGTAATCAATATAAAATCCAGCGGCAAGGCTAAGAGGGATACCTAATCTGGCAGCTAAACTCATTCGTTTAGAGAAAAACGCTCCTAATCGGTCTTGTGGCACGAGGTCTCGCATCCATGGGTTCCAACTGCTGCTCCCAATTGCACCGAACGCCGCATAGAGTAATAGTGCTACCATGAGAAAGGTTAATCCTGCTTCAATAGAGAACAGGAATGGAATTAAGGCAATTACCAACCAGAATATCCTACTTGAAGCAGTTGCATACACAGTAATTGCCCGTCTAATCCGATATTTCTCGACCAAATAAATCGAGGGAATCTGAATCAACTGCGCCAGCGGGGGAATAGCCGCCAGAAGTCCAATCATCAGGTTAGAGGCTCCGAGTTTCAACGCAAAGGCGACCAGGAAGACACCTCCCGTCAGTGTTACCATCGTTTGAGTGGCTAAGCCATCTTTGATTACCGCTCTAAGACCGGATTGGATTTCTTTTTCCGTTAACGTATCTTTGACTGCGAATCTCATCACCGTATCTCGTCCCTCTTTCAGGCACCTTATTGGACTATCACTTCATCCTAAGAGAAAAGGGTTATCAAAAATTTTCTCCGCCTGGAGGATTTCGTTTTTACTCTCATAACCCTGAATATCTAAACGATTTAGCTAAGGTATTTCTGATGCAGTTAAGAAGAGGAAGGTCATAAACAATATATATAATATAAGAACTGCGAGACCTTCTATCCGGCTTAATTCCCACCGGGTCTTTATGAAAATCAGAAGCAGGACTGTCATAACAATCATAAACGGTGCAATAAAAACCAAGGTTTCATGGGTAATAGCTAACGGAAATATCAACGCGGACACACCCAGAACCAAGAAGATATTGGCGATATTCGAGCCGATGACATTGGCAACCGCTATATCGCCATAACCCTGTCGCGCTGCGGAGACGGAGACACTTAATTCTGGTAATGAAGTGCCAACAGCCACGAGGCTCACACCTATCAGCATCTTAGAAATGTGGAAATACTCAGCAAAGAATAAGGCTTCTACAATAAGATAGTTTGCGCCACCGATAATGGCAACGCCGCTGAGTATCAGGATCATAAGATCTTTTGCAAGCCCTGCACCACGTGTTTTTGATTTTACACCCTCTGAAGCGTTTTTGTCATTTTTCCGTCGGTTGTTGTGGTCAGAAACGGCATTGATTACGGTTCTTACGTATTCAAACTTGAAGAAATAGGTGAGGAACTCTTTAAAGCCGTATTCGCCTTTAAATTTCGGTTTCTCTGTTAATA
>JAENXH010000078.1:4041-6581 GCA_016649585.1 Methanosarcinales archaeon | reverse complement strand
GCCGAAGGCTTCTTACCATGTGGATTGATCTCTGTTTTGTTCGGCATTTGCTCCCTTCTCGCAATCACGTATATCAGCGATGCGGTGTCTGCTTCGTCCCTCGTCTGGATGATGGGAACGGAGAAATCAACCGCTATGGTCGCCATGACCGCCCGTACTACATTTGGATGCACATTTCGCCGTCCATAGAGTGAATCACCCTCAATGACGAGCACGGGCTTCTCATACTCTTTCTTCATGCGAAGAATCTGCTCTAACAGGTTCCTACGCTTATTTATCAAAGAATCCAGGAAATCTACCGTGCTTTTCCGCTCTATACAAACCCTATCAGATACAATGTAGTCGCCAATTCCTAAATTCCGTAATTTCAAGTCCACACCCGCTTTATCCAGAAACCGCGTCACGCCCGATTTCGTCTCCCGCGGGTCCACAAAGATGGTCAGCTTAAACCCGTTTTCAAAGTCTGTTATTCTCCTTTGATCCTCTTTTTCCTTATCCCTGGGTTCAACTGTCCGTTCCCCCCTGGTCACTGTTTCTACCCGTTCTTCTCCTCCTGCGTCTTCGGCTTTGCTCTTCTGCATCCCCATCTCGCTTATCCTTCGCCGCATCTCGCGTTCCTTACTCCTGCTGAGCCAATAATAGGCTTCGTCTTTCGTCCCTTTTGCTATAAGTACGATTACCTTCCCTACTTTCTTCCGTGCAGTCCTTCCTTTCCTCTGTATGCTCCGTATCGCTGAAGGAATAGGCTCGTAGAAGAGCACGAGATCGGTTGCCGGAATGTCAAGCCCTTCTTCAGCCACCGAAGTGGCAACTAAAACGTTGTAAACGCCCTCTTTAAACTTATCTATTATTTCTACCTGCTCTTTTTGCTTCAAGCCCTTATCCGCTTCCCGTGACGCCTGCCCGATGAACTTAACAGCCCTTATTCCCTCTCTTTCTGCATTCATGTCACGCAACGCAGCTACAATCATCTCTGCGGTATCACGATAGTTGGTGAACGCAATTATCCGGGTGTCTGGATTGACGCGGATTTCCTGCTGCAGTATCTCTATCAGCGCGTTCAGCTTGGGGTGCTCGCCCTCGTACGAGGCTATCGCGCTCATAACTTCCACGAATTTCTCATCCTTCAACAATCTCTTTGCCGCTTTACTGCCCTCCTTTGAAAACGCTTCGGTTCGCAAACGCTCAAAATATCGTTTCACTGCGAAAATGCCTTGCGTCTCTATCAACTCGATCGCATGCTTTATCTTCAACACCTCTGCTTGCAACGACAACGCCTTGTATAAGTCCGCATGCTTCTGGGTCGCCAATTGAGCAACTATTATCTGCCTTAACGCCAAAAGATCTTTTTTTGAGATGTCCTTGCTCCTCTTCTTACGCCTTATGAAGCCAAGTTCTCGTAATTCTTCTATTCTTTCCGCTAATACCTCGTCTAATATGCGTTTCTGTTTCTTTATCTCCGCAGGAACGTCTATGCCACGCCATTCAAAGCCCTTCTTGAATACAAACGGCGCTACATCGTGGTCATATTCTGTCCTGCTTTCTACTCTCGTTACACCCAACGACGTGCAGATTTCCTGTATCTTCTCCCTATCACTGCCCGGAGAAGCGGTCATTCCCAATACCAATGGCTCTTTCGCTTGCTCTGCATACTTCTCCGCAATGTAAACATATGAATAGTTTCCCACTGCTCGATGGCATTCATCGAATATCACCAGTGCAACATCGCTGAGCGTAATTCTCTTACTCAGCAAATCGTTTTCTATTATCTGCGGTGTGGAAACGACTATTTTTGCAGCGTCCCATAACTTCCCGCGTTTGTCTGCTAAGATGGAGCCAGTGAACGTTTGTATATCTGAGGTATCGATATTTAAGACTTCTTTTAAAAATGTTGAATGCTGCTCGACCAGCGGTCTGGTAGGTGCTAAAAATAGGATTTTGCCCTTTGCCAACCGGTTAATGGAAACTAATAGTGCTACGGTCGTCTTACCCAGGCCAGTGGGCAAAACAACCATCAACGATCCTTTCTTCGCCTCTTCTGCAATGGATATTTGATACGCTCTCCGCTCTACCACACCGTCTTTCAAAAGAGGATGCGATATGAATTTTGATGCCTTGGAGGGAGGAGGATTGTGCATAAAAGAAAGTATATAAAGTAATGATAAATATTTATGTCCTGCTGCTCGTTATATAGCGGTATGAATTAGTGGATGTAGAGCATCAAATGAAAAATAGGCTTCAGCTCTTCTTCACAATCATCGTCAAATTCAAGTCCTTTTCTACTATCTTCTCATAGTCTCCTTTGATACGCGGCTTTATCATCTCCAGATTACCTATTCCCGTTATTATCTCAGCAACCAGCGTGCCATCGTCAAATATCCTCACCACGCCGTCACTCTCTGAGACTACCACCGCCACAGCATCTGTTTCTTTGGAGATAGAAGCGGCAGCCATGTGTCTACTGCCCAAACCCATTGGGAGATCTATATCTCTGTAACTCGCTTCAATATAGCGTGTTGCGGAAAGAACATAACCATCGC
>JAENXH010000078.1:0-3941 GCA_016649585.1 Methanosarcinales archaeon | reverse complement strand
ATGTGCAAGCGGGTCTAAGATTAAGGGCTTTGACCTCTTTAACACTTCTTCCTCAGCACCAACCACAAATAGTGCACCCATACTCCACCCCTCTACACGTTGTCTTGCTATTCCCACCGCTATCTCTATCACCATCTCTAACACTTCAGGATCGCATTTCCTCTCCCCCTCGCAGATTCGTCTTAACATCTTCATCTTCTTTTCCGTCTACCAAAACAATAATACTTGTATAATACGTATAAAACAGGAATATATAGAAACAGGATGAAAAACGGAACTGAGCCCTCTAAGAAAAGCGTTGTAAAAACTTATGCACCGTCACACATAACGGGTTTCTTTGAGATATGCGACAATAAAAATCCACTGTACAAGGGCTCGATTGGCTGCGGCATCGTATTAGAAGCAGGCTGTGTAACTGAAGTTTCTTTCAATAACCACGCAGCAAAGACAAGAATAAAAATAGATGGCAGAGAGGAAGAGGCAAACACCACTAAGTACGTTGTTGAGCATTTGGCCGGTACGTCGGAGTTTATGGTGTCCGTCTCAACGAACTTTGAAGTGCCGGTAGGCTGCGGATTTGGCGCAAGTGGTGCCGGTGCGCTCAGTACTGCCTGTGCCTTAAACGAACTTTTATCGCTCAACATGACCGTAAATGAGGTAGCGCAAACTGCACACCGCGCTGAAGTGGAAAAAAGTACTGGCTTAGGTGATGTAATTGCTGAGACGTACGGTGGCGTGGTGATAAGAACGAAACCCGGTCCTCCGGGAATCGGCGTGATTGATCGGATCCCGTATAGAAACGAGAGAATAAGCTATGTGGCGCTCGGAAAAAAATCTACAAAATCGGTGTTAACTGAAGGTGGTGAAGAGACGAGACGGCGAATAAACGACGCAGGTAGGGAAGCGATGAAAGCGTTGATGCGGAAGCCCGCGTTAGAAACATTCATGCGTGCGTCACGGGAATTTTCGTTACGAAGCGAATTGATAAGTGATACCTGCAAGGGTGCGATAGAGGCAGTGGCTGCCGAAGGGAAGGTTGCCAGTGTGGCAATGTTAGGCGAGACCGTTTTTGTCGTTGGCGATAGTGAGGCATTGAGAGAGTTCGGAGAAGTAAAGGAAAGTAGAATAGCTGATGCAGGAGTAAGAATTATTTGAAGACGTGTATGCTAAGATTTCTCTGTTTTTGTAACCACGAGATTACACATCGTGGGCTCTGCCCACATCCCCGCAAGCCCTGAAAGGGCTTATTTCACGGAAACTGTGTGGATACAAGAAGTCGGAGAACCCGGGTCAGAATTCTGTTTTCCCTTCTCTGATTTCTGGTCTTGTGTCCGTCTTGTGGAATCTCGTGGTTCTTGGTTTACTTTCCCTTTTTCACGCTCTCCACGTTGCCCTCGTCATCTAACACGAATTCCAGTAAAATTCTGTTGACTTTGAATGTTTTTGGATTCCAGATTCTTCCACACTTCCCGCATTCAACGTCACTACCTAATTCTATAACATACCAGCTTGCATCGGCATATGGTGTTCCACAATAAGGACAAATACTAACCGCAACATCCAAAAATGCTTTATTATGCTCCATATGTTAAAAACTGTTTTGTTTAAAAATGTTTTTGCATCTTTTAACGCATGCAGGGTAAAAACAATCCCGTAAGGCATACATACCGAAACAATCTTCCCCGTGAACACAATTAATTGAATGCTATTTAAATAAAAAGGCTTAAGAAAGTTAAGGTGGATACTAAAAACTATGACGCCAGACCTGCCAGATGTGCAAGCATGCACTCCTGACATAAAAATAAACCTGACGAGAGTGGGCGTAAAGAATGTGAAGAAGTTGGTAGAGGTAGCGAGAACTGGTGGAAAAAGACCCATAGTTCTTATATCCGAGTTCCACATTTTCGTGGACCTACCGAGTGATATAAAAGGTGCGAATATGTCGAGGAATCTCGAAGCGATGTATGAAGTGCTGGATGAAGCGGTTAACTCGACGGTATACGATGTTGAGGACTTGTGTAGCGAGGTAGCAAAGAGATTACTCGATCGTCACGCATACGCGTCTGTTGCTGAAGTAGGAATGAAAAGTGAGTATATGTTAATGCGAAAAACACCGGTGATGAAGATATCGTGTCAAGAGCCTGCAACGATCTTCGCCGAGGCACGAGCTTTTCGCGCCTCCTCACATGACGAAAAAAGCGGTGTGCGTATAAAAAAAGTGATAGGAGCAGAGATCGTAGGTATGACAGCATGTCCATGTGCACAGGAACTCATGCGGGAGAAAGCAGCGGAAGAATTGGCGAAGATGGGTATGTCGAAGAAGGATAGCGACGCTTTTTTAGATGGCATACCCCTGGCAACACATAATCAACGGGGGAGAGGGATAATCTCTATAGAAGTAGAAAATGACATCAAAATCCCGTTAGAGAAGATAATAGAGATAATAGAGGGATCAATGAGTGCTAAAACATACGAAATATTAAAACGTCCAGATGAAGCAAAAATCGTGGAAATAGCTCACCGAAAGCCTATGTTTGTTGAAGATTGCGTTAGAGAGATGGCAAAGCGAGTGGTAGAAACTTTTGAATACCTACCTGACGATTCTATAGTCACCATAACGCAGATAAACGAGGAAAGCATCCATCAGCACAATGCCGTTGCAGAACGAATTGCTTCTCTAAGTGACCTGCGCAGGGAGCTACGGGAAGGGGATACAAGCTGAAAGCCGGGGTGGCCTAGTTGGTTAGGGCGCCAGACTCATAATCTGGAAGTCGCGGGTCCGAATCCCGCTCCCGGCACTATTTCAAAATAGCTTTTATCTCATCTATCCGTGCATCTGTCTTAACTGCGGTATCCGAGAAAGATGTTCTGCTCGCGGAGAACCCGTTCGAGTGCAACGCATCAAGTAAAGAAGAGATGGGTGGTGGAGGAATTTTCAAAGCCTTGCAGAGCGCATGATGCTCATAAAAAAATGGTATATCCAGCTCATGGATGCAAGTGTGAACGATTTTCATTGCTTCCTTCTTCTTGCCCAGCGCCCTTTTTCCCAGTTCCTCATGCACCCGTTCGCAAAACGCCTTCTCTTTTATCGCTGAAATATACAACGGACCTGCAATGCGCATTTTCTTGCCGCAGAGTTCGCAGGCGTTTTCGACGTTTAAATCGAGCATATCTTCGCAGGAGAATGAGAACCGATGCCCGCATGAGAAGCAATGAGCGATGAACCCCAGCCGTTTCATGCTATCATCTGCCTTTTTCGCTCCTCTTTCCACGCGTGCGATAACTCGTATGAAATGCGCCGAAGCATACGAGAGCAGCGGCTCTATCGCCCTGTCATATTTGCACAGCTCGCGCGTTACGGCACCTAAGAGGATACGTGTTCCCATCTCCGCGTGATATTCTGTATTGAGCGGTTTTGCACCGTAGTTCCGCACGCCGCCGGTATGAGCGCCGCATAAGGGCGCGGTATCTGTCGCCGTAATCAACAACATTTTCTTCACCGACTTGCAGGCTGCGTCCAAAAACGGAACTGGCGATCCAAAAGGGTCTATATCCACCAGATCGTATTTGGTTTGTACGAGAAGCACATTCGCATTCTCGTTGCAAGCCGATGCTCGCTCTTCTATTTCATTTAACCTTATATTTCGGTTTATCAGCTCGTAAGCGGGCGTGCTTCGGTCGTTAATAGTCACCTGCAATCCGACTTCATTCGCCACTCTTATTCCTCTTACGCCAGTTCCTGCAAGTGCATCTGCGTATGTCACGTGAGAACGATTCGGTAGCGATGAGACAAAAGCAGCTACGGCTGCTATGTCTATATCCCGGCACAACTCCATCTTGGGATTATAGAACATGGATTTGGTGAGGTGCTGCTGCGGTACTATTATTCGAGTGGTTCCTTCTGTGAGCTCGGTAAACATGCGTTATTGCGTAATAGGGAA
>JAENXH010000077.1 GCA_016649585.1 Methanosarcinales archaeon | reverse complement strand
AAAAAAGGTTCTAAAGCAAGCAAAAATCACTTCTTCCCCTTACCCCGCAACGCTTCTATCTCCTCTTTTTGCAACGTTACCAACAAATCACCAAATAAGCCAAATATAAAGAACTGCACGCCTGAAATAATCAGCAACGACGTAAGCACGGTAAGGGGCACGTGTGTTATTCCCTTAAGCCACTCTATCGTAACGTAAATGCCTACTATAATGCCGGCAGCCGTTAATAATGCCCCGATGATACCGAAATAGAAGACAGGGTTATGCGTTCTTGCAAGCACGTATAGCGTGTAGGCTATTCTTGAACCATCCCTGAGAAAATTGAGTTTTGATTCCCCTTTTCTTTCCCCATATCTTATAGGAACTTCTCTTATCCTGATGCCCTTCTTTACCGACTCTATTGCCATCTCTGTTTCTACTTCAAACCCTTCTCTTTTGAGTGTCATCTTTTTCACTCCCTCTTGTGTAAGCGCTCGATAGCCAGATAATATATCATTCAATCCTACTCCATAGCCGAAGCCAAAGAGCCGGTTCACGCCCCAGTTTCCAATTCTATGTAGTCGTGAAAATGCACCACCGTATGCGAATCTGTTACCTATAACGTGATCCGCCTCGTCGTTGATTATCGGGTCAAGTAATCTTCCCACTTCGGAAGGTAGATACGTCCCATCACCGTCAATCATCACAATTATGTCATCTTCTATGAGTTCAAAAGCATGCTGAACTGCAGCCCCCTTTCCTTTTCCTCGCTGAACTTCCACCCTTGCACCTTCTCTCTTCGCTATCTCCCGCGTGGAATCCGTACTATTGCCATCAATGACGAAGATTTTTTCAAATCCTTCACTTTTAAACGCTCTTATAATCTCGCCTATCGTTTCTTCCTCGTTCAATGTTGGTATTAAGATGCAGACTTCATTCATTTCTCTCTTCCACTATTATTAATTCCCTATCTTTTACTATCTAATTTGCGGTTTGTACTTTGAATCTACGCTCCTACCTACTCTTCTTTACTCAATACCCTTACGTTATGCTCTCTCTCTAATGGCTTCTTCCGCTTCTTATCCTCTCTTTCTTCACCACATGGATGATTAACTTTGTTGTGCTCATCTCGTGAAATCTCGTGGTTTCTTAACCCCGCTACAAATCCACCCTTATCGTTTTACCTTCCATTACCGCTTCTTCCGGCACGCTTACTGCCTTCTCCATGTCCCACACCATTGTTCCGTTCCCTAAATCTAAATGTCCTGCCCTTAGGTTATACGGAGTTGCGAAGACGTCAAAATTCGTACCTCCTGCGATCGGTCCTTCGGTTGAATAAGGCACAATGAACTCGTATGAGCCGTCAGCTGTGGTTTCCAAAGAATAGGTAAATGTTCTCCCGTGGTTTGTGGTTATATCGGTCGATATTTCAATTAAAGAACCATTAAGAGCAGTCCCTTCTATTCGCGCACCCTTAACGTATTCAAAGACTTTAACAAAACTCACCGGCTGTATATATTCTGGCGTCCATGCTTTTACATTCGGCTGGCCGGTTCTGACACCGTAAAGGTAAACGTTTAGCGTTTCCACCTCTTTATTAATGATAAACACATTTTTATTTAGCTCGTCTCTTATTGTCCATCGCCCCTCGCTCACTTTAGCAACGGCGCTCTGCTCGGAGAGCGGTAACCCAGTGGAATTAAACGCACTCTTGAGCATCTCCGGCACCATTCCGGCATTCAAATCATCTTCAAGCCATGCTCCTGCAGGTACACTGAACAGGTGTCCATGAAGAATCTGTGCCTGGGTGGCGGTCGTATTATAATCCGCGGAAAAACTTCTCCAATACATCGCTCCGGTATTTTCATCCATAATGATCATGGGGAGGACAAACGTAGGCGCTTCGTGCACCAAGCGGTAGTGAGCTAAAGCAGGGATTATCGTGCCATCTACGTTCGCACTGGCACCATCAAACATATGTAACCGTGCTTCCATCGTGTGATAATAATACGAAAGACTGCTATATCGTTGGGGGTCACCAGCCCACACGGTCATCGCACCATACTTATTGTATAAAGCGTTCCATATATCAGCCATCATGAAATCGCTTATCACATACCGCACGCCGAGCGTATCGGCAACGTTGTTTGCCTCGCTTTCGTCGTTTAATATGAAGAACGTGCTAGCTCCAGGTGCGCCTTCCCCTATTGGCTTACCTATACCTTGCTGGAACGGATTGGCATTCGGAATGCGATGCGCTATCCACGTGATCATATGCCCATAGTCCCACCAG
This sequence comes from Methanosarcinales archaeon, assembly GCA_016649585.1. Lineage (GTDB taxonomy): Archaea > Halobacteriota > Syntropharchaeia > Alkanophagales > Methanospirareceae > JACGMN01. The sequence continues at coordinate 4,313 of JAENXH010000077.1, read as the reverse complement.
CTCATGACACCATACGCCGATGAGGGATAGTTATAATCTTCTCTCTTACCGGTCGTTTCATTTAAGGGAGGGACTTCATAGAGCCCATAATAATCAACACCGGGCTCCGGCGTGTTGTTCCGCATCCATCTCAATGCTTCATACCAGTTCTCTTCCGCACCAATACCCCGTTCTGCGGTATTTATGGCGTATGTTGCGCTTAGTGGCAGATTAGAGGCGGAAGGAAATGGCTCTGCAACGGCATTCAAGGGGAACGGATAGAACACGATAACCATGATGAGCAGAACGGCAAGCGCTTTTCTAAGTGGTTTTTCGACATTCGATCTCTTTTTGTTCGCTGCATACCACCAGACGAAGAATATCGCGACGATAACTGCCAGCGGGATAAGGGATTCGATACCTACCTGGACGAGACCTATGATGGCGATAATCATTATAGCAAGAGCAAAGAGGATGAACTGTAAATCAAAAGTTGATTCACTCCTTTTCGCTTTTCCGCCCTTCTTACCAGACGACTGATTGCGCGTTGTGGATTCTTCTTTTTTCTCTTTTTCTCCAATGCCCGTTAAAAACGCGAAAGCAAAGGCAGCAAACATCGCAGTGAGTATTGCAGCGTTTACAGCATAATAATAAGCGAACCTGTTCTATCCTATGCCTTCAATTCCGAAAGCTCCTAAACCTCCCACTGCAACAAATATTATTATACTCCAGACCAACAGCAGAAGCTCTTCCGGTCTGTTTCTCCTCACTATATTCATTGCAAGGATTGCCATTGCGAAAAACGCGATGAAGAAGGGGGTTGTAAACCATATCCACGCCGTTCCGAGGTCCATCGGATGAACTTCCGCTATCGTCAATCCGGTCCCACCCGGCGTGAATGCACCAAAACTGCTTATTATCGAAGGGAAAAAAACAAAAGACAACCCCAAAAAGACGATTGTGGTAAAAAGGGGCAAAAGGAAATCGTATCGAGCGATTTTTTCTAACGGCGAATAACTATGCATAGGTTCAATTCCTGATTTCTTTACTGCACTCAGCTCAGGATGTTCGGCAAAAAAATGTTTTATCTTCACGCGGTTGCTTTTTGTCTCACTATCACCGCTATGCTTTGTTTTTATATGTTCTACGATGCCAATGCCCTTTGATTTCTTACCGCATATCGGGCAAAGATACTCGTTTCCTATCTTCTGTGGTAACTTATGCGCTTCCGCTTTCACGCCCTTTTCACTCACGGCGTCACGCCTGTAACTGAATTTAGTGATAAGATACCGGTAAAGAAGGGGGATGGAAAAAGTAATTAATCCTATACTTAACGAGCCTACATGGCTGATACCATAAGGGAAAGGATACCCAAGGAAGGGAAGGAGCATTAACAGCGAAATGAGAAATATCGGAATGAGCGTAATGCAAATGTATTCATTTCGCTCGCCACGCAGTCCGTTTATGGTATAGTGAATAACTCCGTAAGCAAACATGATGAAAATGAAAAACAAACCGGCATACCATGTGAGGAGATAAAATCCAAGTGCCATACCCGCTAAGCACGCGTAAAGAAGGTAAGAATCAGGTTTTTTCCAGAAGGAAAAGATAAGAGGTGCGAGAAGGAACAGGATAAAAGAGATAAACACCCACCACGCCCACGGCATTACCTGAAAAAGCAATACTATTACACCGATATAGCAGAGGAAGGGGAAGTTCTTGCTCTTCATCCATTCGCGGGGAGATTTTGCAAGCCGGTTCAGAATGTCACCTTCAGATAACTCCTCTTTCGCTCGCTTTAACGCTAATACAAGAAACATCACGGCTATGGTGCTCAATAATGTCTCAGCAATGTGATGGTCAGTAAATCCGATTACAGATCGAGAGAGGAACTGCCCAGGAAGCGTTGCAACTAACACTGCGGCTATCAAACCCGCATATTTATTGTATAGCTCCCTCCCAATGATATAAACCGGGAAAACGACCAATGCACCGAGAATTGCAGGATAATATGCGCCTACTGCTTCCATTACTGCTATCGTTGGCGCGCCAAGACTTATAATCCAGGTGGCGAAAATAATAATTTGGTCGAAGAGTGGTGCAAAATGAAGAGCGGTTCCGTGAGGGAAGAAGGTATAGGCATCAAAAAAAGGTCGCGAAGGGAAGTGATTCCCGAATAACGCATTCTCAACCAACCGCATATGAAATACTGCGTCATCAGATGCAAATCGCACAGTGTCTTTAAAAACAGTATCGTAGGGTAAAACCGTTCGTATAATCAAGGCAACACCAAAGACAATGAAAAGCGCGTTAAAAATCGGGAGCTTTTTGATGACCGTTTGTAGTTTTGTTCTTGCTTTGAGAATTTCACCGTAGTTCTCGTTTGATAGGAGGATAGGCACCACGCTCAAGCCTACTATGACAAAGGACAACAACGATATCCAATTGTACTCGATGCCGAAGTGGGGGCTAAAAGCGGCGATGATGGGATAGATAAGTATGAGTGGTTCAACCAGGAGTAACGTAGCATAAAACGCCCATTTCTTTTCCGTCCATATTCCGTATGCTATGGGGAAAACCGCAAGCGCAACGATGTTTAAAATCCCCTGGACGCTTAGTTTGGACGGCGCATACAGAAGCGAAATGAGAGAGACGAGACCTAAAAAAACGAGCAGTATGGTTATTATTTCTAAGCTTAAGGGTGGTGCACTCATTACCTTTTTGTTCTCTCTTCCTGTCCCTTTTCCATCTTGAGAGTGCATTCTTTCTATCAATATATCTCATTCTATATAAAAAGTGCTCAAAATTTGTTTATTGGCGATTTGTTAAGGGTTAAAAGAGGCCGTCCAACAATTCAAAATCGAAAGAAAAAGAAAGATAAATAGAGCTTTAAATCATAAAGGAAGAAAAATTTTTAACGCTAAAGCCAATTACGAGAGAGTCTCAAAATTAATTTTGAGGGATGGCTACGGAGTAGCTTTTTATATTACACACCAAAGTATGATTAACGTAAGTGGATGGAAATGGCAGAGAAAAAGATAAGCGTAATTGGTTCCGGCTGGGTGGGCACCGCGATTGGAAAAGGTCTTGCAGGAATGGGCTACGAAGTGATTTTCTATGATGTCGTAAGTAAGAATCTACCAAATTTCACAACGGATATAAACTCCGCGATTGAAAACTCCGATGTGTCTTTCATCTGCGTTCCAACGCCGACAGCCTCAGATGGAATTGATCTGAGTTATGTAAAAGAAGCATCGAAAAATATAGGAAAGGCATTGGCAAACAAAGATGGCTACCATCTTGTAGTCGTGAAAAGCACAGTAGTTCCCAGAACAACGGAAGAAGTAGTAATTCCAATATTAGAGGAATATTCAGGGAAGAGCGCGAGAGAAGGTGAAATAGGCGTCTGTACGAACCCTGAGTTTTTAACTGAAATATCAGAAAGTTGGAGCAAAGATAAGGGGTACAAGAAGGATTTCTTTACCGAAGACAGAATAGTTATCGGTGAATACGATAAAAAATCAGGTGATGTTTTTGAAGAACTTTACAAACCGTTGAACAAACCTATCTTCAGAACGGATTTAAAAACGGCGGAGTTGATAAAATACGCGTCTAACTGCATACTTGCTACAAAAATTTCTTATTGGAACGAGATATTTCTTATTTGCAATGAACTCGGCGTTAATTCTCAAGCCGTTGCGGATGTCGTTGGTCTTGATCCGCGCATAGGGAAATACGGAACAGTTCACGGAAAAGCGTTTGGAGGTACATGTCTGCCAAAGGATTTGAAGGCGTTTGTCTCTTTTGCCGAGGAATATTACAACACAAAATTGCTGAAAGCGGTGGATGATATAAACGAAGAGATGCGCGAGAAATACGGAGTGCGGGAATGAAGAAAGGCGATAATAAACTTTATGTGCTATACTTAAAAATAGTAAGCTAAAGTTGGAAATGGTGAGTGAGATGTCTACGGCAATAAAAGAAAGGGATAGGTTTGAGATTGTTAACCTCGAACGGCTGGCTTATCTATTGAAAGGGTTAAGTGCATCAGAACTTGAGACTCTGGAGCTCCTCTTAGATGAAGAGGCTTCTAAGACCATCAATCAGTCTCTTAAGGAACTGGAGATGGGGATGGGGATACCAATTGATGAGTGGTGAACGAGAACATTATCATTTTGACTATCGAAATACCGAATATCGGATCGCCTACCGGATTGTTGAAAATAAGAACCGAATAGAGATTGTCTTAGTAAAAACAAGGGGCACTTCTCCCATTTTAGGAACACCACCCACATGATTGAAGGATCTTCAGCTCGAAATACTCCAAATCGTGG
>JAENXH010000076.1 GCA_016649585.1 Methanosarcinales archaeon | reverse complement strand
TTCTTGTCTTTGCTCTTCAGTCAACTGGTTCATCCAACACTGGCCAAAGGACTGTTCACCTGATGCCGTTTGAGCTGTACCGCTAAAGTTGTTTCGAGCGGATACGACACCGACAGCAGTCGCGACCAGTGCCAGAACTAATATTCCAGCAATCAATTTTGTTTTCATCTTATCATTACACCCCCTAATTTTTTTAACGTGTCTCCACGGTTATATGTAGGAAATAATCCGCCATAAGCTTTTCTTTTCGCCCTAATTACACCCAAATCTCACCCTAATCACACCCAAATTAGTACAGACTGAAAAATAAATGAAGCAAGAGCATAAATACTCAGTCAGGTCTTAGGCTTATATATAGCAAGATTAACAGCGCCACAAATTCAAACAAATCGGGCAATATCATGAACACGCCCAAGTTATAATACATATGACGATGACCCCACATATACGGGACGACCGGATTTGAGGTAAGCGCATGCATAATCAGGAGAATGACAAAGGCGATTAAGCCCAGCGCGAATTTCGATTTTATCTGCTCGTAATTCTTCGCGTAGATGACGAGCAAACATAGCAAGAGGATAACGTTGCCTAACGTTATAATCGCCTTGGCATTGACGAGCCACAGGTCCTGCTGCATAATCATCGGCATTTTTATCTCCTTATAATCTTATACTATGTCTTTTTTCGCTTTAAATTTAGCCCATATTTTATCTAAAAAATCTTCAAAGACTTCATACTCCCCTTCCATACTGGGAGATAAGAAATACACGGTGCCATATCCATCACCTACTGGAGTAAGTAACTTGTTATCCTGGAGGACTTTGAGATGATGCCTCACTGTTTTGTAATCCAATCCCAGTACCTCTGCCAACTGATTGGCGTTGTAAGGACGTTCCTTTAGCGCCCTTATTATCCGCGCACGATTCAGTCCTCCTTTAGTGCCAACAAGCAGCCACCAAATTACACGTCTCATGAATATTAGCAATCCTTTAAGGCAATGAAACGAATGGAATTCTGTGGTAATAAGTTTTCAACTTCTATCGCTTCTATTGCCTTTACCCCTCTCCCGCATGCAGGTCTATTACTATCCGCATGGTTTTTGGAGACTTAAAATGGCTTTAACCGTTTACGGTAATATTGGTGGAACAACTCCTCAGCCATTTTTAACTGCACAGGATACCGCATTCTAAACTCGAGCATTACCATCTCTCTCTGTGATTTCATTAGTCCGATCCTCAGAAACTCCAGTACTTTTTCTTTAATCGCCTCGCTCTCGCTTTTCCATTTCGGAACCTCGAGGGTCATGCAAAAATCGTGCTCAGTGAATTTACGCCTCAGGATAGGTGCGATAGACCCTATGAGAATCCCGTCTCCCAGATCAACAAAATGAGGCACTCCTATCTTCTTCACGCGCTCAGGATCAGTTAATCGGGAATATGACTGCTTTTCATAAGCGTGCAGCTCGAAATAAAAACTCGGTTTGTATTCCTGGATGAGTTGAAGCAAGCGCATGCCTGCTTCGCTCCGGTAATATTCTTCGGATAAAACACCGATGTATTTGCTGTTTTTGACCAGGCGGGGTACAATTATCGCTTCTCCGGCCGATATATCCGCCTGTGCCAACCGTTCAAGAATCGGTGCGGTGTACAGCCCTTCGTTTCCGTGCAGACCACCGACGAACAGTTTTGTCGGCCCCTTTTCTGGAGCAATAGATCGGTATAACTTCATGCCGTAATCTTCCCGTCCTTCAAAAGACATTTTTCGCAATAAAGGTTTGTTACAATAACTCAAGCTGCTTTGTGACTTTATCTATCTCTTCAGCACGTGCGGGCCCTATTCCTAAGGCAGTCACCGTTCCCGGCGGTATTTCGGTCAGCCCCGCGTCTTCTACGATTGCACACGGCAGACCCAGCTTTCCCGCATCGTCTCGTACGTTGTAAAGCTCTTCAAGGCTCGGTACTTTCAGAGCAACCTTCTTCTGCCCCTGCTCTTTCCAGTTCTTTCTATCTCCTACTGGAACGCGATCGTAGCTCAATATAGAGGCATGCGCGACTTGTACTGCTGCTTTACCCTTCGACAGCTTCAAGTCCTCTCTAAGGACTATGCACTGCTTATATTCTTTTTGTGCTGCGCTGAGTATCTTTCGCATTTTTCGTCTCTCGTCCTACAAAGGCGTTCCAAACTAATATTTAAAAGAACTAAAAATAAAAGCACATAAAGTAATCTTATCTTAATAGCGGGGAATCAAAGAGCGCATGAAAATGGAAAAGAAATACAAACCGGAGATCGTCGAGAAGAAATGGCTGGAGAACTGGGATGAATCACTCTATTATTTTGATGGATCATCGGATAAGCCGTCTTATATTATTGACACACCACCTCCGTACCCTACAGGTGATTTTCATGTGGGTAATGCCTTGAACTGGTGTTATATTGATTTTCTCGCACGTTACAAGCGAATGCGTGGTTATAATGTGATGTTTCCGCAGGGGTGGGACTGCCATGGACTGCCGACCGAAGTGAAAGTCGAGGAGCGGCACGGGATCTCCAAGCGTCAGATCAACAAGCAGGAGTTCCGAGAGCTTTGCAAACAACTTACGCGGGAGAACATAACGCAGATGAAGGGAATGATGCAGAAGCTTGGCATGTCTATAGACTGGAGCAAGGAGTTTGTTACGATGGACGACCGTTACAAACGATATACACAGCTCTCATTCGTAAAGATGTATCGTGATGGGATGATTTATCAAGCTGAGCATCTGGTGAACTGGTGCCCCCGATGCGAGACTGCAATAGCCTTTGCAGAGGTAGAATACGAAGATCGCAACGCCTCTTTGAATTATATACTCTTTAAGAAGGTAGATGTAGGCACAGAACAAGAAGCAGCGTATGTCGAGATCGCGACGACGAGACCAGAACTGCTTGCGAGTTGCGTTGCTGTGGCTGTGCATCCTGATGACGAGCGTTACGAGGATATTGCGGGAAAAAAGCTGGCAGTACCGATTTTTGAGCATACCGTGAAGGTATATGAAGATGAGAGTGTTGACCCCGCATTTGGAACCGGTGTGGTGATGATCTGTACGTTTGGTGACCGTCAGGACGTGCGCTGGTGGAAGTTGCATAACCTCCCGTTAATAGAGTCCATAGACGAACGAGGCAAGATGACCGAAGCGGCACGGGGCTATGATGGATTAAGCGTAGCAGAATGCAAGAAGCAGATAATTGTAGATTTGGATGCACAAGAGCTGCTTAAGAAACGTGAACCGCTGCAACAAAACGTAGGCGTCTGTTGGCGATGTAAAACGCCTATCGAGATTATTTCTACACGGCAGTGGTTCGTGCGTGTGATGCATGACGATATAATAAAAGCGTCTGATGAGATAAATTGGTATCCTGAGCATTTCGCTATCAGACTGAGAAATTGGGTTGACTCGATGGAATGGGACTGGTGCATATCTCGCCAGCGGATCTTCAGCGTGCCGATCCCGGTTTGGTACTGTAAGCGCTGTGGTACCGTAAAAGTTGCTTCTGAAGATGAACTGCCGGTGGATCCAGCAATGGTCAGTCCAAAGGAGCCGTGTGCTAACTGCGGCGGCAGTGAATTTAAAGGAGAGGACGATGTATTGGACACCTGGATGGACTCCTCACTAAGCGCTCTTTGGGTTGCTGGCTGGGATCTTAATGCAGGTACCTCATCAGAAATTGCATTCCACACAGCACTCAGACCGCAGGGGCACGACATTATAAGAACTTGGACGTTTTACACTATCCTTCGCTCACTCGCGCTTACTAACGCAATACCCTGGCACACGATCTTAATAAACGGCATGGTCCTGGGCGAGGATGGGTATAAGATGAGCAAATCACGGAATAACTTCATCTCGCCGGACGAGGTGATTCAAGAACATGGTGCGGACGTATTCAGACAGTGGGCGGCAATTGGCGGTGCTGTAGGCTCAGACGTCCAATTCCGATGGAAGGATATAGTAGCCGCGAGTAAATTCATGCAGAAACTGTGGAGTATTCTCAGATTCTCGATGCTTCACCTATCGGATTACCAACCTGAAGAAGGATCGGTAAATCTACGCGTTGTTGATAAATGGCTGCTCACAAAACTGAACAAGCTCGTCCTGTCAGTGACGGACGCGATGGAAACCTACAAGTTCGATGAGGCGATGAAGGATATACGAACGTTCGCGTGGAACGTGCTGGCCGATGATTACATCGAACTGGCAAAGTCGAGGTTATATGACCGAGGAGGAGATGAAGAAGGGAAGGAATCTGCCAGATATGCATTGTACGTGACGTTAGAAACACTGGCTAAACTGCTTGCGCCGTTCGCTCCGTTCTTCGCCGAAGAGATGTATTCCTATGTCAAACCGGGTGAGAGTGTACATAAGGCGAACTGGCCCGCGGTAGAGCCTAATTTGATGGATTCAGAAGCGGGCACGAAAGGTGACATAATTGCAGATCTTACACGAAACGTCAGGAGATACAAGTCCGAACAGGGTATCGCGTTAAACACACCACTGGGTACGCTGGAGATCTACACGGCGGAGTTAAATCAGCGAGATACCGAGGATATAGAGAATGCAACGGTAACGAAGGTGAAACTCTGGAGTGACGCAAATAAAATTGAAGATGATGAGACTATTTTTAACGTTAGTAGTGGCACGAAAATGAGGATAAATAAGGGGTAAAGGGTAGTAGAGTATAAGATAAGAGGGAAGAAGAGATGGTAAAAGGAAGACCTGCGAAGAAAGCGAAGAAAGCGGAAAAGAAAAGCGGTGGAGGCGGTAAAGGTGAAGAGCGTGGGCTTATGTCCTCTGCCGGATTGATGCGGTATTACGATGTTGAGGAATCCGCGGTGAAGATGTCGCCGAAGATGATACTACTCATAGGCGTGTTTATTGGCGTTTTGATCATCGGGCTGGAGATATATTTCGGTGTCTGGCCACCACCTTGAGTGAGGTAAGCAGACAATGCAGCGATATAGTGCGGGCATGATAGATATAAGCGAAAAGGGCGATGTCGAGCGCGTAGCTACAGCTTCTGGTAGGATAAAACTGAAACGTAGCACGATAGAGAAGATAACAAGTGGGACAACCAGGAAAGGGAATGTGCTTGAGTGCGCGGAAATGGCAGCGATATTAGCGGTGAAGAAGACGCCGGATATGATTCCGCTCTGCCATCAAATAAATATCGCAAGCGTAAAGGTTGAATTCGTATTAGGAGAGGAGATTATAAAAGCCTCCGTATTTGTGAAATCAGTTGGAAAAACCGGGGTGGAGATGGATGCACTCCATGGTTTATCAGTGGCGTTGCTTACGATTTGGGACATGGTGAAAGCGGAGGAGAAGGACGAAACTGGAAATTATCCGCATACAAGGATAGAGGAGATACAGGTGGATAAGAAGGAGAAACGCCCGATAAATAAGTAAGTAAATAGTATTTGTTTAGCCCGTAGAAAAAACAAACTCCCAACACATACCAATACTACCAAACAAATCCCAAACCTCAATACTACCAATCTCGCTGAAGCGAGAGTTTTCAAATCCAAATAACTACCAATTTTTTGGAGTTTGTATTTATTGGATTTTTGAAATTACGCCCCGATAGGCGTTGGGATTTGGTGGTATTTGTGATTGGGATTATTTCTCCAGCTATACAAAAACAGGAAATAAAGTTAGAACTCATTTCAGTGATGATTTATTTAGATTTGTCAGTAAATAACTGCACATAGGAGGAGCGGGACCTGCGATGCCCGAATATCTTACTGCCAACGCTAGATAGACATTCAACAATCGCTCGCTTTTTGTATGAGGAAACGATTTTTTGTATTAATGCGCTCCTCCGATTATTGGTTTGTTTTGTTAGTATTTGAGCTTTTCTATTTTTTTCGGCTTTGCTACTAAAGTCAAAAAATTGAGAGACATTAGGAGCTGGATGTGAACTTCTTATAAATGAAAAAGAAAAAGGTTCAGTCCAAAATTTTATTATGCCGACGCCTTTTTAATGGGTTATAATTGTTACCCATATTGGTAACAATCCTTTAAAAACCGAAAAGCTTTTTATACATATTACCATTATTAACACTTGAGATTGGTCCCCACGGGGGTTAATCTCCTTCAATACTTTTTTGATATGGATTATAAAGTCGCTTGTTTATTTTTCCCTTCCATCAATTTGTATGCCTCTTCAACACTTAAAACCTTGATTTCCCTGGAAGGATTTAACCGCTCCACAAACTTCATTTTTGAATATCCTTCATCATCCAAGCATATTATACAATCTCCCTTCTGTAAGGCAATCTGTTGGTTTACAAGATCTTCAAAGGATACCGATCCGCCCTATTTTCCCGCAAAATTTAAAAGCGATTGAAAGAAATCAGTCTCCCTAACAATCTTGTTGTCTATATCCTTAGATTTATGGATAAGAATAAGTGGATGGGGGAAGTGCCGTTCGGTTTTTAAGGAATGGGGGTAGTCAGAAGCCAAATATTCTATATCCGTATCTCCAATGAATTCCGATTTGACAAACGCTGGTGTTTTAGATTTTAGCTGTTTGTATATTTCTTTGTCGTCAATATGATTAACTGTTTTTCCAAGATATCCACAAAT
>JAENXH010000075.1 GCA_016649585.1 Methanosarcinales archaeon | reverse complement strand
ATTCAGCGTTGACGATAGATAAAAACGAAGAAGGGTGTCAGAAACATCGAGAGGACACCGTGCATGGCTGAGGGCATTACAGATCACATTTGGACATGGAAGGAAATTTTGACGTTTAAGGCGGGTCGTGAAGTTCAGGTCACTACCAAAAAATGCCATGATATTTAGGAGTTCTACCCCCGAGATATTGAGCAATTACGTTAAATCAGTATCATTTTTTTGGTATAGAGAAGTAAAACGTAGTGCCTTCTCCCAGTCTGCTCTCCATCCAGATATTGCCCCCGAATTTATCCAATATCTTCTTGCATATGGTCAGTCTCAAGCTCGTGCCCTCGTAATCTTGCGGGAATAATCTCTCTGAAGGGATGAAAATACTGCTTAGATCTTTCTCCTTAACACCACTACCGTTATCGTTCACTTTGAACAGGTAATCCTTCTCCTGCACTTCACAGCTAACCTCCACTATAGGCTTTTCAGCGAGATTGAACTTCAATCCGTTGTCAATAAGATTTATAAGGAGTTCCTTCATCCAGACTCGCTGCGTGGAAATAGTTGGCAACTTTCCTGCGATTACTTCTCCACCCCGCCCTTCGATTAGCACACTTAGATCATTACTTATCTCATCTAACAGTTCATTCAGATTGACTTTTTCCAACTCGATGAATTTTCGCCCTACACGACTCAGCATGAGGAGGGTTTCGGTTAGCTCCGCCGTTCTTTCGGTTGCTTTTCGCATACCCGCTAAATGTCCCCGTCCTACATCATCCAACTTATCCGCATAATTCTCCATGAGGTGTGTAAAATCTTCTAAATCATGAGTTGTTCGTTCCAACTCCTTTGCATATATCTCCAATTCATCTTCCACTCGCTTCCTCCTGATGAGATTCTTCCAATCACGAATTGCACGCTCTGCCCTCCATGGCAGTTCTCGTAACTCCTCCGAGTTCTTCACCACATAATCCATGGCACCTGATTTGAGGGAGTGAACTGCCAATTGTTCTGAGCCAATCCCGGTGAGGAGGATAAGCGGAAAGCCAACTTCTTCAGCACTCATCGCTTCTTTAGTAAGGTCCAAGCCCGTGCCATCGGGTAGGAGGTAATTGGCGATGACTATATTCGGCATCTTATTTTCTTCCAGCCATTTTAAACCGTCACTGATGCTTACAACGTGATGAATCTCCCATGCAGAGCGGTTATCCCAGAATACCCTGCGGATAAGTTCAGCGTGCGATTCATCATCCTCGATCAACAAAAGCGTCTTTTTCTTAACTCGCACTTCGGACTCGATCCAGTCGGTCGTGGTAACACTTCCGCTTTTATTCTTCTCTATTTCTTTCCCAACCAAGTATGCCACTTCCATTGCGGATCACCATCCCCAAGGGTATTATTGTAAAGAGGGCATATAAAAACATTTCCTATTCTGATAATCCGAAAAAGATTTTATGTTCTAAGATGTATTAAGGGAAGTATAGGATAGAGAAACTAAACCGATGACAAAGCAAAAAACACTTCATCTCGCAGCGTGCTCTGACCTGCGAAGGGATCTCATGATCCAGTTGCAAGAAGGTAAGAAACCGCTAAGCGAATTGCGAGATGCGCTGGGAGTTAGTTCTACAACTGCGATACACGCATTGCGAGACCTTGAAAAGGGCAATCTCATTTATCAAGATGAAGCCCGGGACTACGCCTTGACAAAAATCGGAGAGATCATATCGTTAAAATTAGTAGGTTTTATTAATGCCATTGACGTATTGAAAAAATACGAAAGCTTCTGGCTTGAGCATGACCACAGCGATATCCCCTTACCGTTGCTCGAGAAGATTGGGGATTTGAGCAATTCTACACTACTGATGGACACGCCTACAGATACTTTTAAATCTCATACAACCTTTATTCAAGTACTTGAACAGGCTAACGAAGTGAAGGGCATTTATCCCATTTTTAACCTGGAGTATCTAACAACAATCGCAGAATTGGTGAAAGGAAAGAGGATTGATGTAGAGATTATCGTAACGAATGAAGTATTAGATAGTATAGAGGGGGTGGTCGAAACAGAAGAGACTTTTAAAGCAGTTTTTAGCGAGCCTAACTTTGCGCTATTCGCGACGGATACAGAGATGAAGATAGCCCTTACTCTCACTGACAGCGTCCTCTACCTTGGATTGTTCGCTCATAATGGGATATACGACTATAATAAGGCCCTGATAAGCGATGATGAAAAGGCGCTTTCGTGGGGGAGAGAGTTGTATATGCACTGCCGTAAGCTATCGAATGCGGTTGCGCTGGAATTTTAATAAAATCGGTGCTTTCGCTTTAACAACCTCTCTTTTTAGAGATTAGTTCCCTTCTCCATTTTTTTATTTCTCATACTCCAGTAGAACAGATACCACAAAATATATAGGAAGGCAGTATCTATAGTAAATACATAAAGCGCGCTATAACCGCTCTATCTCTTCGGCATCTTATGGAGGAGGGATACCAGGCATGCATTATTGTTGCGTTCGCACGTTGCAAGGACTATTTTGCGCGCTTAAAACTGATCTGACCGAACGATAGTATTAGAGAGAGACCATGCGGGTAAGCAGTTCCGGTAGGTTATCCAGCAGGACAAAGTCGGGCGGCTTTGTCGTGACAGCGGAAGGTGAGCGGGTAGCGGTAACCGGTATTGCTCGCTTTAAACAACATTGTTCTCCAGTGGAAATATACCCAAAAGTTATTTATATCCACCATTTCCAACAGTATTGTTGCAGGGGGGACAGTCCACTATGAGCTGTCTCATGAACCTTTGGAGCTTTGATTCTGCATCTTCGGTAAGTTACGCTTTGATTATTGCTGCTTTTGCAGTAATCGGAGCTGGGCTGAAGTATATCGATGATGCCTTTGATGAAGCGGTATTCAGCAAGAAAATAGCAATGCTCACGGCTCCTATTTTAGTGATACTTTGGGTGTGCTTATCCATTTTCGATTCCATTTCGGCAACGGTTTTATTCTCAGTCCTGTTTGCCGTGTTGCTATCCGGGAAAGTGGACAATTTAATATTTAAGCTGAGTTCTATCGCTTTGGTTGCAGTTCTCTTTCTAACCCAGATGTCACATCTTTTGTTGGTGCCCCTGTTCGCCCTCACCGTACTGGGTATTGCAGATGAGAAGGGGAACGATTATGTAGACAAGCATAAGACACTTGAAGTATGGGAGTTCTTCTTTGCATACCGGTGCAGCATGAAGGTGGGTATCTTAGGCTTGTGCACGCTCTCCCTTCTTCCATGGCTATATATGATCGCATTTTTAGCATTTGATACCGCATACGAATTCGTAGGGGGGTATAGGTATCTTGAGGTGCCCAACTTCGATTTCAAAGTCAAAAAATTTCAACTTGCACTCATAATCTTGAAGAAATTCAAGTAAGCGAAGACCAGAATCTGTCATTTCACAAATGTAAACGAATGGTATTTTTGGTCGGCGTCCCGTGATACAATTTCTCTATGATGACCGAGGCGTCCTTCTCCTCGCCTGATAGTATCAGGACATTGTCAAAATTCTTCTTCACTTCTTCTACTCCTTCTCTTGTTATTAAATACGAATGAGGGTCAAGTACGATTACACTGGTGCAATTCCACCTTTTTAACCCTTCTATTTGGTTTTGCAGTAGCTCAAATATCTCCTTCGTATTGTAAAATCTTGAATAGTCATCATACACATCAATAACCGCTATTTTTGACGCTTCTCGTGGCTGGCTCTTTATTACCTTTACAACACTTCGTTGGAACAATATCTTGCTTAAAGGGAGGATTATCCGATGCTCCTCCTCCACCAGCTCAGACACGCGATTCTCGGTATAAAGGTTTTCATAGAGGTCAATTATCATGAATTTCTTTAATGCATCAACGTCCATTAGTAGCTCACCCACTATCTGCTGGAATGGACGTTTAGAAGTAGCATACATGGCGCTATTTCCCTCTACCAGTCCGTGTTTAATAAACGCGAGAAGAATCTTCTGTTTCATCTTAGTTTCCTCTGCGATAAGCAACGTTGTACTCCCTTTTACTAATCCACCACCCATTGTCTTATCCATCTCTTCTAAACCCGTTGGCACCATGTTAAGCACTTCACCAACTGTAATATTGTACGGTTCTAACGCCCTTTTTATCGTTTCTCTCACCAGTTCATACAGGAGAACGCGTTTGAACGGGAACTTTTCATCTATGACGTCAAGATACAATCTTAAAAGTTCCAGGAATTCAGCTCGAGAGAACCTCGCTTCCTCACTTATCCTTATCTCGTCCACTTCAAGACTGATGCACTCAAATCGCTCATCCCTTCTCTTCAATCGGTCAAAAATATTTGTCTGCTCGGTGAAAGGAACGAACACTTCTAAAGGGATTAACAGGTCATCAATCGCGCTTTTATAGAGTAATGGATAATACATACTTTCATCAAACTCGGAGCGCAAATCGTCTGGAAGAGAAGACTTCTCTTCCAGTATAGCGGCAATATCTTCTTTCGTTTCTTCTACGGATTTTTTTAGAATCATTACCTTTTCTATGTTCGGTGCCCTATGCATCCCAAGCAGTATCCTAACAGCTATTGTCAGCCTTGTTTTCTCATCCGCTTTTTCAAAATCAAACCTGCGTTTTGAAGGGTCAAATCTAATTTTTTTTACGTCATCCTCAGTTACATATCTGTCCAGTGCATTATTCCACAAATTCTCTAAATAGTCCGCCCTCAAAAAGTTATGTGCATGGAAATTTAAAAGGTGAACGATGTTTTCTTTTCTTGTTTTTGTGTATTTAGATGTTCTTGCCAGGGTACTTGTAGATACTAACTCCACTATCAGAACGGCGAAGTACCCGATGAAGGCGAAATTATGATAAGGGAACCGTTGCAGGTGGGTGCTTAAAGAGGAGTAGATAAGGTAGACCAAAAGAAAAACAACAAATGCGAAGATATACGACAGCTCACTCCATATATTCTTCTTCATAATCTCCTCGAAACCTTTGTGCGTGATGCTCAAATAGGCTCCGAAGGCGACCAAGAAAAAAATGATAAAGAAGAAGAGAGCAGGATATGGGATAAATTCAATTCCCATTAAACCGGGCGCTTTTCCGTAGGTGAATGAAATCCCAAGGAAGATGAGAAAGAAGATTGAGCAGAAGAATACGAGGTAGGGCAGGAAGTCCAATCTACCGAATATCGGCTTGATATTCTGGTCTTTGAGAATAGTACGCAAATCCAGGGCAAAAGAGAGGTAAAATACGAAAGCGACGAGTCCAAACACTGCACATAACAGCTTCGTGCTGCTCGTTGTATCGTTCCACGCGAGAAAAATCAGGCTGAAGACGTAGAAGGTTACGGCTATGTGGATGTGTAAACCGTGTTTCAGGTATTCCCAGTATCTCAATTTTGTTTTGGCGGATATGGTGCTCAGATACGTGAAGATCAACATTGTCCCGAAAAAAACAGGAAGCAAGAAAGCGATAACAAAAATGTACGGGATGTTTTGATAGATGATGAAATTTGGCAAATCCTTTGCTGTGAAGTAAAGCGATACCGCCAGGAATGCAAGGGTTATACTGGCAGCAACTTTTGGAAGGTCAAAAGGCATCATGGCTTTCCATTTTGGTTCGATGAGGGAGGGGTAGTCGACGATAAATTTGAGGTAATATATCGAAGTAAATGCGCTGACAATGAAATAGAATACAAGGTAGTAGAAATAACTGTCAAACGCATCTTTAGTGTGGAAAGTGATTAAAATGAGCGCCGAAATAATTGCAATCATACCAGAACCTGCTGCAAAAAAAGGTGTTCGTACGAATCCCACTTTTTCGTAGCCTCTAGAAATTAATAATGCAATATACGTGAATGAGGCGATAATGAAAGAGTAAAAAAACAAAAAGAATATCAGGAAAGATGGATGTGAAAATGGAGGAACCTCCAAGAAGAATAAGATAGGTATAAAAACATACCATAATATAGCGGTAAAAAAAATATAAAAAAGAATATAAGTGATATTTGAAATATTTATTTTAGGCACTAAAGGTTTAACCAGAAAATATTCCGTTGTAACAACCATAAAGACTGCAAAGGTATAAAGAGAACCAATTAGATATAAAAAATAGATGTTTGTGGTAGGATATAGTTTGTTTAGTATAAGTGCAAGCGCAAATGTATGTAATATATTGAACGAATTAGCCATATTATTATTATTCCATACATAAGATGGGGATGTTTTTTTAATTTCTACCATCATTGCTATAGCCACAGAAAGTAGAATAATGTTTATTAATAGGAATAAATGAATGAAAATAGGGACTTCTGAGATATATTGATATGGACTTGCTGCAGCTCCTTTTACGCCCACCAATAAAAGCATAAAAGAAACAAGAAAAATATCCCCCTCTTTTGTTTTCATCATTCTCATAGTACACTAATAATAGTTGAAATCCGTGCGGCGGTTAACACAACGATACTCCGTGTCCCTGTTCTATTTCTATCATTGCCCATAGCCCGTTCGTGTAACCTTACCTTTATAAAATTTGGATGTGCCTTCCTATCCCTCTAATTATTTGCTCTTAAGAAGGAGCGGTTATATAAACTTTTCGATTGTATCAGTACTTCCGAAACGGGGTAGTTCCGAAGACCATCTCCTCATTTTAGTATTGAACCTGTTGATTAGAAACGAGA
>JAENXH010000074.1 GCA_016649585.1 Methanosarcinales archaeon | reverse complement strand
GTTCAGTCTTAACGAATTTCTTTGGCACATCAGAACCTAAAACTAAAGTGAACGCATTTTTGGATGTTTTGCTTAATTTAAATAAATTGCAAGTTTCAAGTCGTTTTAGGATATATTCTGCACGATAGAATTTGTACCTGAACTGCTCTGCATGCGCTTCGCATATTGCCTTGTGCAATTCTCAGAACTTCTCATTATCGGGATGCGATTCGATAAAGCGCAAGAATAAAAGCCAGTGGTCTATATCCAGTACGATGTGTTCGCCAGTCGAGAGCATCTCCGCATGCGTGTAGACCTTCTTATCCTCGATGAACTCAAATAGCGTTTTATGCTTGCTGTAAAATTTCAATGCTTCACGCATTAACTCGCTTTGCGATACCCCTAAATCTTCCTTCATCTTCTTGAACGACTCGAAGGTTTCTTCATCCATCGCTATCGTGATTCTCTCTGGTGCTTTCATTTTATCATTAATCCTTTGTTCTGTGGATACGTTTAGCTTTCACAATTTTTGTGACACTTTGTGCTGTGATTCTTACTATAATACATATTTAAATGAAGAGTAAACTTAATAGATGTCCGTAGACATTATGGTAAAAAAGATAGACGAGAAGGGAAAAGTATTTGGAGCGATAGAAGAGCACGGTGTGAAATTCATCGGACTTTGGTTCACCGACATTCTGGGGCGATTAAAGAGTGTTTCAATTTCGGTTAGTGAATTAGATGCGGCTTTTGATGAGGGAATGGGTTTCGACGGCTCTTCGATAAAAGGATTTGCACGGATTGACGAGAGCGACATGCTTGCAAAACCAGACCCCACTACGTTTCAGATTATTCCGTGGAAAAAGAGGGATGACGTGGTTGCAAGGATGTTCTGTGATATTTTACAGCCGGATGGCAGCCCTTACGAAGGTGACCCCCGCTATATATTGAAGCGGAACCTGGAGAAGCTGCGGGAAGAATATGACTACACGTTCTATATCGGCCCTGAGTTAGAGTATTTCTACTTGAAGGACGATAAGACCCTGGAAGTGCTGGATGAAGGTGGATATTTCGACTTAATGACTCTGGATGCGGGAAGCGACTTACGACGAGATACGATTGTAATGCTCGGGGCGATGGGCATAAAAGTGGAAGCCAGCCACCACGAAGTTGCTCCGTCGCAGCACGAGATAGACCTCAGGTATACGGATGCGCTGACGATGGCGGATCAGGTGATGACCTATCGAATTTTGGTAAAGGAGATTGCACAGCAACACGGCCGTTATGCCACGTTCATGCCAAAACCCATCTTCGGTGTGAATGGCTCGGGAATGCACGTGCATCAATCGTTATTTAAAGGAGAAAGAAACGCATTCTTTGACCCGGACGAGGAATATCAACTGTCTGACGTGGCTAAGAGGTATATCGCAGGATTGTTCAGACACGCACCAGAGATAACTTCGGTTACCAATCAATTGGTAAATTCGTACAAGCGTTTAGTTCCGGGCTACGAAGCGCCGGTCTACATCACATGGGCACGAAGAAACCGGTCTACACTCGTTCGTGTGCCAATGTACAAGCCGGGTAAAGAGGAAGCGACACGGATAGAATTCCGCAGCCCGGACCCTGCATGCAATCCTTACTTGGCATTTTCTGTGATGCTCGCTGCCGGATTGGCAGGAATAAAGAACAAGTACGAATTGCCACCACCAACGGAAAAGGACGTTTACCTGATGAGCGAAGAGGAACGGGAGAGGGAGCAAATAGAAACGCTACCCGGGAGTTTGATTGAAGCAATTGCACTGACAGAGCAGAGCGACCTGGTGAGAGACTCCTTAGGCGAGCACACCTTCCAGAATTTCATCATGTCCAAGAAGGTGGAATGGGACAGGTATCGTGTGAACGTAACGGAATGGGAGTTAAAAGAGTATCTATCGGTGCTGTGAGGAGTTCATAACTTTTATGAAAAGTTCATAAATAGTCTTTATTTATAGTCTTAGGAAGTAGATTGGTATACTTAGATTGAAATATTAGCGATACAAAGAAACGGAGTAAAAAGAAATGACAGAACAAAACCCATTTGAGATGGCACAGAAGCAGTTGGACGATTGCGCAGAGACACTCCACTTGGACCCTGGTGCACACGAGATCCTCAGGCAGCCCATGCGTGAACTTCATGTCTCTATTCCCGTTCGCATGGATGACGGCACGACCCGTGTATTTCAAGGCTTCAGAGTCCAATATAACGATGCTCTGGGACCAACGAAAGGCGGCATTCGATTCCATCCTGAGGAAACGATTGATACCGTGCGGGCACTCGCAGCATGGATGACCTGGAAGTGTGCACTTCTTGGTTTGCCACTCGGTGGTGGAAAAGGCGGGGTTATCTGCAACCCCAAAGAACTCTCTGATGGTGAGTTGGAACGGTTAAGCCGCGCTTACATCGATCAGATATGGCAATTCATCGGGCCTGACAAGGACATTCCAGCTCCCGATGTTTATACAACCTCCCAGGTAATGGCATGGATGATGGACGAGTACTCAAAACGTGTGGGAAAGAATCAATTTGGCTGTATCACGGGTAAGCCGATCTGCATCGGTGGCTCGTGTGGACGTGAGGATGCAACTGCACGGGGCGGTATGTACACGATCCGGGAAGCGGCAAAAGCACTCGGGTTAGACCTGAAAAACGTTACTGTTGCGATACAGGGCTACGGCAATGCAGGCTGCAATGCTGCATTCTTATGTAAAGAGCTCTTCGACGCTAAGGTCGTTGCGGTAAGCGACTCTAAAGGAGGCGTTTACAATAAGGACGGGTTGGCGCTCGAGAACGTGTGTGACTATAAGGCTAAGACTACTTCGGTTGTCAATACACCCGATGTGGAGCAGATAACCAATGAAGAGCTGCTCGAACTCGACGTAGATGTACTCATTGCGGCAGCCTTAGAGAATGCTATTACCAGAGATAACGCGCCAAACGTCAAGGCGAAGATCCTCGCGGAGTTGGCGAACGGCCCGACGACACCAGAGGCAGATGCTATTCTGTACGACAATGGTGTGCACGTGATACCTGATTTCCTCTGTAATGCGGGTGGCGTAACGGTCTCATACTTCGAGATGGTACAGAACATTTCTATGTACTGTTGGAGTATAGAGGAAGTTTATGAACGCTTAAATACCAAAATGACCGATGCGTATCACTCGGTATTGGACGCCTCCAGGATCTACGGGATAAACATGCGCCAGGCTGCATACGTGGTTGCCGTTGACCGTGTAGTCGAAGCAATGCGATTGCGCGGCTGGGTCTAATTTACCAATAATAATGTCATTCATGATTGAAATGTGTGTAGGTTGTTACACGGAGTCCGGACCTTCGAGCGGCACAGTCGAGTGTGGCACTGAGCAAGCTCGCATCTGAAGTCACGGGGATACCGATGATGCATGAACTGGAGGCGGAATTGTTCGAGGAGATACTGACATCGTGAAATGGCCGTTCTAAAAGCAGGTTACGGATCTCAAAAACAAATGAGTTGAACAGGTGAAAAAAATGGTTGAAACAAAAAAAATGACAAAAAGAATTATCCCCTGCCTTGATACAACGCTCGACGAGCAGGGTAAGGCAGTTGTGGTGAAGGGAATAGAATTTGAGCAACTCAAGTATGCGGGCGACCCGGTCGAACTCGCACAGCGATACGATGCCCAGGGCGCGGATGAACTCGTTTTCCTCGATATATCGGCTTCCTACGAGGGGAGGGATACGATGGTCTCAATGGTAAAGAAGATAGCAGAGCAAATATCCATTCCTTTATGTGTGGGAGGCGGGATAAAGAGCATCGAGGATTTTGAAAAGGTATTTGATGCCGGTGCTGATAAGGTAGGCATGAACACCGCAGCGGTTAAGAATCCGGAGTTAATAAAAGAAGCTGCTGAACGGTTTGGAAACCGTATCGTGGTTGCAATTGACTGCAAGAGGAAGTTTGAGGCTGCTGCGGAAGGCAAAACGCAGGTGCAATTGGAAGACGGAAAGAGTGCCTGGTACGATGTGGTTATCTACGGCGGGCGAGAGTACACGGGAATTGATGCGATAAAGTGGGCGAAGGAAGTGCAGGCGCTCGGAGCTGCTGAGATATTGCTGACTTCAAAAGATAGAGATGGGACTACGGATGGCTATGACCTCCCAATTACAAAAGCCATTGCCGAGGCTGTGGACATTCCAGTAATTGCTTCCGGTGGTGCAGGGAACTTGGAGCATATCTATGAGGGTTTTGTTAATGGCGCGGACGCATGCTTGGCAGCGAGTATTTTTCATTATGGGACGTATACGGTAGGAGAGATAAAGGAGTATCTGAAGGGTAAGGGGCTGATACTATGATTTCAACCCTTCATTTCTTCTTTCTTCGTTAGAATATATATAACGTTCTAAAAAAGGAGGGATAGCAGCTTGGAAAAGATAAATATTGCTATGGTTGGCTATGGTAACGTAGGCCGAGGGGTCGAAGCGGCAACAAAAATAAATGCGGATACAGAATTAGTGGCAGTTTTAACCCGAAGACCTGAACAAGTAAGAAAAGAGCTAAAAGAGGTTCCTGTATTTCATAGCGAGGAAGACCCGGTATCAGAAGATATTCAAATAGATGTGGCGATTCTTTGCGGCGGTTCCAAGGAAGACATACCGGTTCATGGCCCAAAGTTTGCCAGGAGATTCAATACGGTTGACAGTTTTGATACTCATGCGTCTATCCCGGGCTATTTCCAGAAGATGGATTCTATCGCAGAAGAGCACGGAAATGTCCATATAATCTCCGCAGGCTGGGATCCGGGCATCTTTTCTCTGATGCGAGTCCTCGGTGATGCGTTTCTACCGCAAGGTAAACATTACACGTTCTGGGGCGAAGGTGTCAGCCAGGGGCATTCTGATGCGGCAAGGAAGGTTAAGGGCGTCTTGGATGCCAGAGCGTACACTATCCCAATAGAGGCTGCGGTACGACAAGTAAGAACCGGCGAAACGCCGGAGTTTACCAAAAGAGAGATGCACAAACGCTCAGTTTATGTTGTTGCAGAAGAAGGGGCAGATCGAGAGAGAATAAGGAGTGGAATAGTTATGATGCCGCATTATTATGATGAATATGATACGGAAGTGATATTCATCAGCAAAGAAGAGATGGCTGAAAACCATGCGAAACTTCCTCACGGCGGTTTTGTGTTTACTTCTGGATTAACAGGGGGGGGTAGTAATAAGCAAATACTCGAATACCGGTGTCAATTGGAGAGCAACCCTGAGTTTACAGCCAATGTTTTGGTCGCTTGCGCGAGAGCAGCATATAGACTGAACAAAGAGGGGCACAAGGGGGCGTTTACCCTGCTCGATATACCGCCAAGATATTTAAGCCCTCATTCTGTCGAGACTCTAAGAAAAAGTTTCATGTAGGTAGGTGAAATGGAATATTTTATTTGTGCAAAAAATAATGATCATTTAATACAGGGGTAAAAGACAATGATAAAAGAGTGGAGGGATTTTATCAAATCGGACCCGGCAGTGATGATGGGCAAGCCTGTGATTACAGGCACGAGGGTTACAGTAGAATTAATATTGGAAAAACTGGCGGCAGGTGAAACACCTGAGCAAATCCTCGATGAGCATCCCCGTATAACAAAGGAAGGAGTTTATGCCGCACTTGCTTTCGCATCCGAGGCGTTGCGGGCAGATGTGGTGTACCCCACTAAAGTTGGGAAGAAAGCAGGAGCAAAGACAATTGAAGTTCCTGGCTGATGAATGCATAGATAGGCAAATAGTAAACCGACTCAGACAGGAAGGTCATAAGGTGTTGTACGTTGCAGAGATGGAGTCGGGGATCCCCGATGATGAAGTCCTGAATCTTGCAAATCGGGAGAAATCAATTCTGTTGACAGCAGATAAGGACTTTGGGGAATTGATATTTCGACAAGGTAAGATTGCCAATGGAGTTATTCTTGTCCGACTTGCCGGGCTATCCCCTGAAGTAAAAGCAGGAGTCGTTACAGATGCTATCAAAGACCACACGGGGAAACTCTTACAAGCATTTACGGTAATCACACCAGTAATCGTGAGGATAAGAGGGAAAGTTTCACAACGCTGATGTCAAGAAAAAAAATAAAAAGAAAAATATTTAGGAAGTAAGAAAATGCCAAAAGACAAAAACATCAAAAGGGTGCTGGTGATAGGCTCAGGCCCTATTATTATCGGTCAAGCTTGTGAGTTTGATTATTCAGGGACGCAGGCGTGCAAGGCGCTGAAAGAGGAAGGCTATGAGGTCGTTCTGGTGAATTCCAATCCCGCTACCATTATGACCGATCCTGGAATGGCTGACCGGACATACATCGAACCGCTCACTGTGGCGACCGTGGAGAAGATAATAGCAAAGGAGCGACCAGATGCTCTGCTGCCCAACCTTGGTGGTCAGACGGGGCTAAATCTCTCTGCGGAACTCAGCAAAAGAGGTATACTGGCTAAATACGGGGTTAAGATAATAGGTGTAGAAGCGGACGCGATTGAACGCGGTGAAGACCGTATTGCATTCAAGGAGACCATGAATGAACTCGGTATCGCAATTCCAAAGAGTTCACCTGCTTACTCCGTCGAGGACGCGGAGGAGATAGCACAGGACTTGGATTATCCTGTGGTCATCCGACCTGCGTACACCATGGGCGGAACCGGCGGAGGGATTGCATACAACGTAGAAGAACTGAGGACTATT
>JAENXH010000073.1 GCA_016649585.1 Methanosarcinales archaeon | reverse complement strand
CTTCTATCAGAACACTCGTGAATACGATCCATGATTGCGCTTCTGTTAAGACTGGCATCCCCTCAAAATTCGTGAAATAGTTTCGGCTCAACTTCTCAAACGCTGCTTTCGCGAATAAGACCGCGTCATCAGTAACATTCGCCGCTAACGTATTCGTTTCCAGCACGTTAGAAAGCGTTTGCGAACCTTTGTAAAGTTTTACGAAATGCTTTATCTCTCCTTGCTCTTCGTTAACGGTGGTTATTATTCCGATAGGCGCAGCATTCGGCTTCCCAGAAGCCGACCTCGTGGTAACGACTACTTCTGATATGCCTTCTTCTATTCCTGCTTCCTTCAAATCCGCTCTGCCTTCGGTCATTACATCTATTATTTCTGAAACATGATGCTATAAATTTTCATTACCGCCTCGTAGCGTTTCTCTTTATGAATAATCTAAAACGTCTCTGCTTGTGGTATGATGCGCCCTTGTTTACGCCGGTATAGCGCTTCGATACTCTTCTGTATCTCTTCAAGTTCCGATCCCAAAGCGTTTAACCGAGCTTTTATTCCAGCCAATCCTTCGTCTCTCTGCACGCGAGGGAATGAATACGGCACTAATCTTATTGCTCCTCGTGGGCAAGTCTTCATGCAGGCAGTGCAGCAGATACACCGGTTAAAATCAACTACTGCTCTTTTATCAACATGCTGATTGCACCGGTCCAGCAGACTCTAGCGCACTTTTCACATCCTGCGCATAGGTCCTTGTCAAAAAACGCCTTCCAAGATGGTAATACAGGTAATTGTTGCATGGCACGCTAAGCTAAATAAACTCTACTGCTGAATAATCCGCTCGATTCGATGCCACATCAGTGTTATTTCCTCTGCCGCTGTGCTCTTTAGTTCCGATTCAAACGCTACCACAGGAACTCCTGCAACCATAGCTTTCGTAATTGTATCGTCATACAAGATCTTTCCGGCAATCTCGGTTCCTTTCTCCCTGCAAAACGCTTCAATCTCTCCAGTTACCTCTTCGTTTATGTCATACTTATTGATGCAGACAGAAGGCTTCACACTAAAATGCTCCACCACGCTCAAAATCCGTTTCAAATCGTGCAATCCCGACTGCGTCGGTTCGGTGACAATAAGCGCTAAATCAACACCGCCGAGCGATGCAATCACCGGGCAGCCAATGCCGGGCGCACCGTCAATCAGAATGAGTTCACAGCCTTCCTTTTCTGCGGTCTGCCGTGCATTCTCTCTAACGAGCGTAACCAGTTTTCCAGAGGCCTCTTCCGCGACATTGAGCTGTGCATGCGCCATTGCGCCGTACTTCGTCTTTGAGATAAAGGCATACCCCGAGACACGTTCTTGCAGCGTGAGCGCCTCTTGCGGACACATAAACACACAAGCGCCACAGCCCTCACAGCGTGCCTGATTGACAGCATAACCAGATTCTTCGGTCGAAGCGATAGCATTGAATCTGCATGTCTCTTCGCATGTGCCGCACTCGGTGCAGAGTGTTTTGTCCATCACGGCGATTTTCACGCCTTTAAACTCCTGCTTTGTTAATATTTCAGGATGCAACAGCAGATGGAGGTCTGGTGCGTCCACATCGCAGTCTGCAATGACTTTGTTCTCTGCGAGCACTGCGAATGAGCCAACAAGCGTTGTCTTCCCGGTGCCGCCTTTGCCGCTAATAACGGTTAATTGTCTCATCCCACGTATTCCTTAATGCTCTTCATCATCCCTGCAAATCGCTCCTCCCACTCGGGCATCTCTCTCACAAAGGGCACGCCCTCTGAATAATACCGTGCAATTCGCTTGTCATGCGGGATTTCAAGTAAAATTGGAATTCCTTCTTTCGCGCAGTACTCATAGACCTTTCGATCTCCAATCCCCGCTTTATTGACGACTATACCGAACGGAATCTTGAGCACTCGGAGCACTTCAACCGCAAGCTTCAAATCGTAGAGTCCAAACGGCGTGGGCTCAGTCACGAGAATACAGTAATCAGTGCTTTGCACCGCTGCAATCACTGGACATGCCGTTCCCGGCGGCACATCAATAATAACGGTCTTCGCAGGATTAAGCTCCGCTTTTACCTGGTCTATCAGCGGTGTTGCTTTCACTTCTCCGATATTCAGCAGCCCGTACACAAGGTCTATTTTACCGTCACCACTCCTTCCTTTTTTGATAACTCCAATCTCTCGTGGTTCCTCGCTGATCGCTTCCTGCGGACAGACTAAAGAGCATAAACCGCAGCCGTGACAGAGTTCGGGGAACACCATAACTTCTTTTTCAGGTAGTACCACAAGAGCGTTGTATTCACATGCTGGAGCGCACTTCCCACAGTAATCACACAACTCGTAGTTGACCTTTGGCACCAGAGTCTGCGCCGGCTTCGTCTCCTCGATCACAGGGTTAAGGAAAATATGTGAATTTGGCTCTTCGACATCGCAATCGAGTAATTGCACTTGCACGTTCGAAAGCGACAGGGCAAGATTTAACGCCACGGTGGTCTTTCCAGTGCCGCCTTTGCCGCTTGCTACCGAAATAATCATCCGTTCACCATCGTTTTGTTACGTTGCGAGTTTATTAATGCCGGTGTTCTTTGCACGCATTGGCGTCACTGGCTTCAAGAAGCTCTCCAGCCTGAAAAGCGTTGATTGCGTCCTGCACCGTACCGCTAGCGCCCACATACACCTCTATCCCTAACTGTTCAAACATGCTGATTGCACGAGGTCCTAATCCAGAACAGAGCATTATTTCCGCGCCTGCTCCAGCTACGAGTTCCGGTGTATTTCCAACGCCGCCAAAATGTTCCCCGGTATTCTCCACTACTTTCACCCCGCTATTCGCCATATCCACAACGGTAAACGTTGGTGCTCTCCCAAAATGCTCGCTTACTAAATCATCCAATCCACCATTTCCCAGCGTGGGAATGCATAGTTTCATATCTCCACCTCCCTTCTCTTTGTTCCTCTTCTCATTCTCATTCCTATTTTTATAATTCTCCAGAGCCGCTCTCAGCGTATTCGCCGCAAGCAGAGCGCAATGAACGTTCTCCTCCGGTAAACCACCTAAAGTTGATAAAATGTCCTTATCCTCTACCATGAACGCTTCTTCGATGGTTTTACCCCTTACCATTTCGGTAACCACACTTCCACATGCAGTTAAAGCACCACAACCATCAGTTATGAATTTACTATCAATGATTCTATCACCCTCGAGTTGTAGATGTATCTGCACGGTATCACCACAAGGACCCGTTATTCTGGCAGCGCCATCAGGATTATTCAACTCACCTACGTTTTTCGGATTATATGCCTCTTTAAGTGTCCTTTCAGTGTATATCTCACGCTCCTCCTTCTTTATTCGCTCCTCTATACTCTCTATAAGCTCGTCTAAATATGAAAATTCCCGCTCCTCAATCTTTGTTCCTTCTCTTTTCCTTTTATCCATTCCAATCACCGTACATTTAATCTACCAATATAATTGCGCCTCTGGGACATACTTCCACACAAGCACTACAATTGCTTCCATTATTTCCATTATAGTTGTTGTAACATTTGCGATAGTCTACTCGTGCTTTTTCGCCTGCTATTTCAACTGCGTTCGCTTCACACATCTCCACACATTCCCCACAACCAGTGCACAGTTTCTGTTCGACTACCGGAATTGCCATTTTCAAATGGTAAAATAACTGCTACATTCTTTAAAAATAGAAGATGGAATAGCTATCTGCGTTACTTCTTGAGCTCTTCCAATCGTTTCTTTATCTGCTCTAACTGGTCGCCAAGCATCTGAGCCTGCGATTCAAGCATTGAAATCTCCTGCTCCTTGGGCATTGCTGGTGCCGGTGCTGGTGCAACAGGCGCTTGCTGCTGCATCCGGGAAGCAAACTGCGGCATCTGCCCTGTCTGCATGAGATACTGCGCACCTGGCGGCATTCCTGTTGGACTTCTACCTATCCAGCCCGGAGAATACACGAATCTCATCCAGCCCGGCAATCCTGTCATATAATACATATTTCTGTGTCTATTTCCAGCCATTTTTTAGTATACGCCCCCTATATTTTTATGGCCTCACCATCTTAGACCCGCATTTCGGACAGGTCTGCTGGTAGCATGGCACTCCTGCTTGATGTGGCATTGTATGGCCGCACTGTGGGCATCGGCAGTCTCCATCAGGACCCAATCCACGGCCACCCATTCTTCCTTTGCCTTGACCCTGACCTCCGCCTCCTACTCCTTGACCTCTTCCTCCTTGTGGCATCAATATCACCTCTTTTTAAGTGCCTCTATTCTTTTCTTCACTTCTTCCATCTCTTTCTCCAACTTACTTGCCATATTCGATAACTGTTCGAGTTCTTCCTCTTTCGTTCGAGGTGCTTGTGGCGCTTGTGGTTGCTGAGGCATTGGTTGCTGCTGCATGCCAAGTCCCATACCTCTGCCCATGCCACGACCTCCTCCGCCGCCTCGTCCGCCTCCCATACTCATACCAGATCCGGTACCCATTCCAGCACCCATACCAGCGTGAGCGGCGACAGTCGAAGTTCCCGTCTCGCTTAGTTTACCGCTCTTGTACATCTCGACTGCTTCTTTCACCGTGCCATACGCGCCCGTTGCAACCTTCACGCCAGCGGTAGAGAGAACCTGAAACGCATTGGGACCCATATTCTCTGAGATAACTACGTTTACTCCTTTGTTAACCATTGCTTGCGCCGCTTGAACCCCCGCGCCACCCGGCGCGTTCATGGCGTCGTTTGCCATCGCTTCGAACGCCATTGTGTCAGAATCAACGATTACGAAGTATTGGCATCGTCCAAATCGCGGGTCTACCTGCGCATTCAAATCACCCGCCGCTGCGGTTACACATATCTTCATCTTTTTTTCACCTTTCCCTTTTTGATTTTTTTCTTTCTCTATATGAATATATATTCATAACAATATATAAAAGTTACTTCTTTTCTTCCGTGCCTTCCACAAAAGCTCGCACATTCTCCACAATGTGCTCAAATGCCTCTTTTACTTTCGATTCCTTTTGCATAACAAATGGGGTTCCGCTATCCGCAGCTTCTACCATCTGCGGGTCAAGTGGCACTCTACCGAGGAACGGCACGCCTAATTCACTCGCAGCTCTCTCACCGCCGCCATACTTGAAAATGTTTACCTCTTTTCCACAGTGCGGGCACACAAACCCACTCATGTTCTCTACTATGCCTATCACCGGCACTTTCAAGACCCCCGAGAAGTTTACCGCCTTTCGTGAGTCAAGCAAAGCTAAGTCCTGCGGCGTTGTAACAATGATCGCACCATCTACTTTTTTTATCAACTGCACAACACTGAGCGGCTCGTCGCCCGTCCCCGGTGGGAGGTCAACAACCAAGTAGTCCAGCTCGCCCCAATCCACATCTGAAAGGAATTGTCTTATCGCATTCATCTTCATCGGTCCTCGCCAGATGATTGGCGAATCTCTGTCTGATATCAGAAAGCCTATGGACATCGCTTTCAGCCTCGGTGTGACTGCAATGGGCGATATTTTTTCCCCTGATATCTCAGGTCGCTTGTCCTCTATCCCCAATATCATCGGAATGTCCGGTCCGTGTATATCTGCATCCATCAATCCAACGTCTAAACCTCTCATGCCGAGCGCGAACGCGAGATTTGCCGCTACCGTTGTTTTTCCCACGCCCCCTTTGCCACTCATCACCATTATCTTATGCTTTACTTTTGCCATACTCGCTTCTACTGCCTCGTGTTGCTCTCTCATTTGACTTTTCGTTTCTTCTTCTTCTTTTTCTGCACTCATATTTCATTTATCACTCCTAACTAACCAAGCCTTAAACAAACCATAAATCAAAGCATTCTATCACGCCCATACCGTCCTCCCCTCCAGCAACATGGCACCTTCGGAGGGGGCACATGGGCGGCCTCCTTGGTTATCATATAGTTACCTCCTTCTATTCGTATAGCTTTACCTTCGACGAAGGCTTCGGCTATCTTTCGATGTGCTTCGCTTAATATCCGATGGAACGTAGGCTGCGAAACCCCCATTCTTTCCGCAGCTTCCTCTTGACTCAGCCGTAGGTGGTCTTTCAGTCGTATACTCTCCAGCTCATCCACCTTCAATACGCTCTCCTCCAGCTCTGAGCCGGGGCTTCCATCCCGGCCACGCGGCTCGAACCGCGGCTCGAAGTAAAGGAAATTTGGCTGAAAGCCTACGCATCTACATCGTCTTCTACCTGGCATGGTTTTATATTATATATGAATATATATTCGTATCTCCTGTTAAAGTTCTTCGTTATTATAAAAGCAAAGGAAAAGATATGTCACGGTTCATTCAGATTCTCAGGCATAGTTTCGCTACGTACGCATCTACTGGAAAGCGGTGTGGGTTAGAGGTATATTCAAGAGTTGCTGGAGTTCAAAAGCTCAAAGACGACAACGAAAAGGTATATACGCATGTGAGTACCTAATAAAGATCAGGCTAATACAAAAAGCCCAAACGTTAGATTTAATAATGAAGAAATCGTATATTGAAAATGGAGTTGAAAGATATGAAGATTAGCAGTCTGCTAAAGGGAGGTATATACGAAGTCAACTTCGGATATACAGCTAAAATGGAAGGATATACCGGAGTTATCGGACATGCCGTGGCTTATGATATCTCTGTATAATTAAGTTGTTAGCACTTAGGATAAGAATGGATGCATACGAATACATTCTTGCAAAGCAAATTCAATGGGCACTAAATCATGGAATCCCGTTGATTGGCAGTAAGGGTAATCGGGGACGACCTGCCTACACTGAAGAGTTAGAGGATAATTTATTTCAACACTTGATGCCTGAGGTTGAAAAATGCTTTAAAGACGGTGATGGCAGTGTACTAACAGGAAACCCATCGAACATGCAAGCAGTTCACTC
>JAENXH010000072.1 GCA_016649585.1 Methanosarcinales archaeon | reverse complement strand
TATTAGACCTCTCACAGCCCTTATCTTCGAAAATCCGTTCAATGGCGTTTTCAAGTGAAGCTACGCATTCTGGTGGGCGTTCCCGCAATAAATAAACGGATATCCCATCTAAAACGTCTTTAAAGCTCGTGTCTGGGAGATACAGCCTCACGTATTGAATGAAATTATAGACCAAACAAAGCACGAAAATAGACCCATAATTTTTCTCCTTTTTCCTGAAATAGCTCCCTTCAATCCCCAAATATGATTTTAGCTCTTTATTCGTCTGCTCTATCTGAGATCTCTCTTTGTACTTCCTTATAACCGTTTCGGGCTTAGAATTGAGTGCGGTAGTAAAGAGTGCAATGAAATCGTCATAGCCCTCACCCCGCACCAGAAACAGGTTTCCCGCAGTCCCTTGCCAAATACACCTTCTGAACGGGTATATAACGTAACATTCACCGTCTATCATCCGCTTAATTGGCTTAACATTACTTATCAGGTCTTCCTTTCTGAATTTGGCGCCGAATCGTACGACTACGAAATTCGAGTTTAATCGGGTTATTACCTTTACGCCGGCTCTTCTCGCCTCTTTTATGAGTTCGCCCGATTTTAAACCGCCGTCGATGATGAGCCAATCCCCTTTTTTAGTTTACCCGTTTTTATCGCTTTGATTAGCTCTTTCGGCTTGGTAAGGTGTCGTTTGTTGTGATTGATGATTCTGAAGTCGCTGATGAAATTTAAGCCTTTATATCGCTCTATTGTAAGTAGAATATCCTGTAACAGCTCATAACATCCGGTAATGTAATTTTTGATCTTCTTTGCGCCGTAAACACTTTTACCTGCCCTTCTCAGATACGTGGCATCACTGACTTTCGTATTGCTCGCGGAATACAAAAGGAAGTCCTCTAAGGAGATAACTCCATTAATAAATAGCTCTCCCAACTCCTTTAGCTTATCGTAGTGAAAAGAAGTGGATAAATCCAGAATTCCCCACTTCTTAGCGGCTCTTATCGATAGTTGCGGCGCTTCCAACTTCGCAGTAACTAAATCAGTCAGGCTTTTGTACAACGCTCTATTGGTCTGCAACGGGTTTAGAAAGTCCAGTAACGCCTTTAGTGTCATCATATTAATCGGTTCCCCCTTTTCTCCATTAGAAAAGGCAGGTATTTAAAACTATCGTACAGCGATTGGTGAATTGGGCATGGGAAAATCAGTAATTTATATAAAAAACGTGAACAGCATCCATGTAATAAGAAGCATCAACAAAACATGTTTTAAACCCGCAAGAACATTCCCCTCTCCAATCTGACCCGCCATTAAACCGCAAAACAGGGACTGAAGTACCGTGGACTGCAGGAGAAGAGAGCTAATATCCTCCTCTTTTAGTGAAGTCCCAAATGGCATCCCCGCACCGCCCATTCCTGCTGTGCTCCTAAAAGCTTCAAAGAGCGGGGGCAACAAACTGGTGAACAGCATGTAAATTATCCCCAGGAAGACGCCGAACGCTATGTAGAGTATCATGATGTAAATAAGCATATTCACCGCCCTCTCCTTTACAAGCGTTCTCTCTATTTCCGCATCCTTTGCTGAAATGCTCAGTGCTTCGGGCATATTACCCCCCGTTCTCAGGACTTCGGTAAGTAGTGTGACTGCTCTCGTAAGCGAAGCAACTTTTACATTGTTCGCCAAGGTTTTAAATGCGTCACCAACCTCAGAGCCCCATTCTATGCTGCGATTCATCTTTTTTACTTCTCTATACATCCCCATTTCTCCTGCTCCCGCTATCAACGCAGTTGTTTTCATCAGCGTCAACCCGCTTGCCACCGAGGACGACATCCCCCTGAGAATATCCGGTGCCTGGTTTCTTATCCTGCGCTCATACCTTGCCTTAGATTCATAGAAAACGGTCAGCGGCAAGATACCAACAAATAGCGCAGGAAGAATCCACCCCGTCCCTAATATGAGTAGTAAAGCGATTGAAAGGGGAACGCTCATAGCTAAAGAGAACAGGGGATTCTCATGCATCTTCTCAAAAGGCTTCTTTATATACTCTTTCACCTCCCGTCTCCTCTCTTTCGCCTTGAAAGCCTTATATACCCCGCTTTCCTTCACTTCCTCAGATTCTAATCGCTCCTTCTCCTCCTCCTCAAACTCGGTCTCCAAAATCGCTACCTTCTTGATATCAGAAGGAGTTATCATATAGATGAAAACTATGAAAAACGCAGACCCTATGGGAATCATAAAATATACTATCATTTGAACCGCCGCCAAACTCCCGGTGCCCATTGCAAGCATTATTATCTCAACAATTATAAACAATAAAGGAGCTGCCACTATTGCCGTTATGTACGTTTCCGCAAGTAGACCCAGCGTCTCCAAAAAACCCTTCTGATCCACCCGCGCTCGCTCCCTATACTGCTCTGCCTTCTCTGCTAAGAATAGGGGCAGACTTCCTCCGCTTTCTATCATCGTAAGAATACCGCTTATGAACTCTTTTAACGAATTAGACGGTGTTGTTTCGCTAAGTTTTAGCAAACCCCCTCTCAAGTCTCTTCCAAAGTATTCCACCTCGCGCACAATAAAATCCATCTCCTTTGCCATCTCACCGTAGGTATCCACATGCTTCGAAAGCGACGTTATAATATCAAGAATACTTATTCCGCTCTTACTTAGCGCATACATGTAGTGCACTGCATGTGGCATCATCCTATCTATTTCCCTCCGCCTGTCCCCTGCCTTTGACGAAGGCAACATATATAGCAAGCCATAGGTAGAGCCAAAGAAGACAATGAAGCCGAACAAAGAAAGGAATATCTTGCCGAATAACTGCCCGTGTGCAAGTATCAATGATGGGAAAACTTCATATTTTATGGGGAGAATATCTAATGTTGAAAGCAAGTTCGCAAGCATAAAACCCATAATTAGACCCAGAACCCCTGTAAGCAGCGCATAAAAAAAAGCACTCGAAAGGTATATGTCAAAAGTTATGGGGTATCTCGCAGCGAGAAGTGTCTTTTCAAACTCTTCATACTTCTCCTTCTCACCCACAAAAAACCTTCCGAATACCGAATGTGCAAACTTCTCTATATACTTCTCCTTAAATCCCATATAGCTCCTTCACCTTTTCTGGATTCACGTGATATGTCCTTACAGCAGCGATGAACTCTTCCGGTGTTACTGCTCTCTCAGCCAGTAATTCCAGAAGCTTTTTCCTTAACTCTAATTCCTCCCTTAACTTCTCCGTGCTCCACGCATTGAATTTCGCAATATCTCCCAGGATTTTCGACGTGAGAGATGCCCCAAGTCCTGTGAAAGAGTCCTTAGCGGGAATCCACTCGAAAAGTTTCATTGTCTTTATGTTCTTCGTTATCGGATCTATTCCTAAGTTTTCGGTTATCTCAAAGTTCCTTCTCTCCCTCTTTTTCCCTATAAACACCTGCGATTGAATAACAAAGACATCAAGCGCCTGCATCATCGAGCGAGGGACGCTGAGCGGTGGATATTCTAACCTGTGAATGGTTGAGTCCACAGAGTCCGCATGTAAAGTGGAAAAAGAGGTGTGCCCGGTAGACATCGCCTGGAAAAGTGTTATAGCCTCCTGCCCCCTCACCTCTCCTACAATTAAGTATTCCGGACGCTGCCTTAACGCCGCCTTTAACAAATCATACATATCTACTGTTCCCGTATCACTACCCATGAAAGAATGCCTTGTAACGCTGGGAATCCAGTTTTTGTGTGGTAATTTTAGTTCTCTCGTATCCTCTATGGTTATGATTTTAGAATTTTCAGGCATGAAAAGTGAAATGGCATTCAAAGAAGTCGTCTTTCCAGAAGCAGTACCACCTATAAATAGTATGCTCTTCCCGTTCCAAACGCAGAGCCAGAGATATGCCATTTGCTCGGCCGTGAATGTCCCCCAGCGTATTAGGTCTGCAGGGGTTATAAGAACTTCTCGGAATCTCCTTATTGTGAACGTGCTTCCTCTCGTTGTTATTTCGCTTCCAAGGGTAAGCTGCCCCCTCGAACCATCCTGCATCGTTATGTCCACCATCGGGTCCGAATATGACAGATGCTTCCCTCCTTTCTGTGCCAACTTCATAACAAAAGAGTCCAACTCGGTATCATCAAAGGCTATGTTCGTCTCCGTGCTACCGTATTTCCAGTGGTAAACGTAAAGTGGAATATTGTATCCATCGCAAGAAACGTCTTCTGTAAACCTGTCAGACATTGGAGCTTCTATCTTACCAAAATTCACAAAATCTCGCACGATATAATAGCTTATCTTCCTGAGAGAATTTGGCTCCAGTTCAATATGATGCCTTCGCACGACCTCGTCTATTTTATCTATTAGAATCTTTTCTTTATCTATCTTTCCATCTTTACTCTTTATATCTGTGAAAAGCAGGATATTCCTGAGTCGCTCACTTATGTCCGCAAAGAAGAACTTCTCCTCATCATTAAGTCTCGGCTCTACTACGTGATACAAATACGCGTCATTCTCATTGTTATATAATATGCTCACAAACACATACGGCTCATTCACAAAGTATCTCTCCACCTCTTTACAACCTTCCGGAATAGAAAAATCGGTGATGTCCGTTCCAAGCTTCTCAAAAAACGTGTCAATAGCCTTATCAGGAAGCTCCACATCCTCGAGAGAATGTCTGAACTCTTCGTCTTTAACGCTCAGCGATGAAAGAAAACTCTCATCATCCTCTTCTTCTACTACTTCTATTTTCGCACCTTTAACTCCTTCTTCCAACTTGACATCCACATCCCGATACTCAACATTATCTAATAATGATTTTACCCCCTCCTCTCGTTCATCCAAAGATTTCAAAATTTTCTCCTTCTCTCTTTCTTCCATACAGGCTAACATAAAAATATGATACTTAAATAATTTACGGGTACAGAAAATGAAAGGATGAATAGTCAAAGTTGTACAGTGGGATTTAGAGTTCGGAATTTTGTTTTCCAATTACGCGCTATCGACTTCTGAAACCTGCCGTAAATTATGTGCCGAGCAGGAAAGACAGGGTTCAAAAAACCCGGAAACCACAATCTATATATATGTCTCACATATTTTACTATGTCAATCCATAAAAGAAATGACCGTTTACACGATAGCTTCGGGTAAAGGCGGTGTAGGGAAAACTACATTCGCGTTAAATATGGGCGCAGCTCTCTCAGAGCTGGGAATGAGAACGCTCGTTATAGATTGCGACATAGGGATGGCGAATCTCGGTCTGATGATAAACCTTGAGTCTAAGAAGATAGTTTCACTGCATGAGGTCCTTGCTGGGAAAGTGGAGGATGTATCCGAAGCGATAAATCAGACATCCTATGGCATGGATGTGCTTCTGAGCGGGATTTCAATCAGAGGATTTAAGCAAGCGGACCCTGAGAAACTGCGAGAGGCCGTAGAAAAGCTCGTTGACGAGTACGAATTTATACTTCTGGACTCTCCTGCGGGTATAAGTAAGGAGAGCATGGTTCCGCTCGCAGTTAGCGATGAAGTCATTCTTATTACGAATCCTGAACTTCCTTCTGTCACCGACACACTGAAGACGAAGCTCATGACGGGAATCGTTGAAAGAAAAATCAGGGGTACTGTGGTAAACAGGGTAATGGGTGCGAAAGGTGAGCTTGCAGCAAGTAAAATAGAGGAATTGCTTGAAGTTGAAGTCCTGGGAGTAATACCGAACGATATAAACGTTACGAAAGCTGTTGCATTTAAAGTTCCTGTCGTTGTACGGATGCCCGGTTCACCAGCGGCAAAGAGAATTAAAGAGATAGCAAGAAAACTCGCAAAGTTGGAGACGTCAGAGGATAGTGGGAAGTACGGATTTGTAGAGCGGCTTCTGGGGGCTTTCAGGAAGATAACAAAATCATGAATATCGGTTCTTGGGCACTTATCGAGGGCAGTAAAATGAAAGCGATTTTGATGAGTGCGGGGGAAAGGGCTCTGCTCGCCGGGCTGATCTCGAAAGATGCGAACGTTAACTCGGCTCTTTCCGAAATGAAGAGAACGTCCATAAGGGTTAAAAAGGTTATGGCGGAATATTAAGGGCGTGGCGTGAAAATGGCAAATTTTGTGAAGATAGTGATCTTCGGAGCCTTGAATGCGGGAAAGACCACTTTCTTAGAGCGCGCGAGTAAAAAAAAGTTGAGCGTGAAGGGGAGCTATGAAGGTATGACGACGAGTCTTGATTTTACACAGACAGTTGAACTATAACGGCAAGACGGTACACTTATTCACCACACCGGGACATAGAAGATTTGATTTCATGTGGGAAGTACTTGCAAATGGTATGAATGGTGCTATTTTGCTTATAGATTCTACTGTTGGAATAACAGAAGTGGACAGGAAAATAGAGGGTTTGATTGAAAGTAAGGGGGTGCCTTATGTCGTAGCGGTGAACAAGAGTGATTTGGCAAACTTATCTCTGGAAATAGTGAGAGAAGGGCTGGGCATCTCCGCAAAAGTGCCGGTGATTCCCACCTCTGCGATCTACGGGAATGGTGTGGAGGTAGTCCTTAATAGGTTAATGGAGTTGGAAAATGAAAGAAGAGGAACTGAGCAAGGTATTGAGTGAGTTGAATGGAGTCTATGGCGTTAGAAATTCGGTAATTACGGGCTTAGATGGCTTTCCAATCCTGTGGGAGAATTCAAGCGACGTTTCTTTAATATCGGCGGCGAGTGTGGCGGCTCTCGGTGCTACTGAGGAGATGCTAAAGCAAGTGGGAGAGGGGAAGCTGGAAAACATACTCGTGGAGTCGGATTCAAGGCAGGAAAACGCGTGACGCAGGTTACAAAAAGAAGAACGATGAAGGATTTCGCGCGGTTCGTGAAGATGCTCGTTGACGGATACCCCGATGTCGAAGTCATCCGGCTGGTCACCGATAACCTCAACACTCACAAGAAAAAGG
>JAENXH010000071.1 GCA_016649585.1 Methanosarcinales archaeon | reverse complement strand
CATCAAAAAAACCGAACCGACTCTTCAAGAAGCTTTGCTGAAAAAAAGTGTCGGGAAAGGCACAACCAAAGCCGTAAAAGGGGTAATCTCGAATTTTATTGGTTCACAACGCCATTATAAAAGCAATAGTGAACTATTCTGACGTGAAAAACATTAAAGGAGGCTTCACGTCCTTGAGCAGGGGATGATTGGATGTGTAATAATCACCACCTCCGAATCCAAAATCCGAAGCGGCTATGGAAGAAGTGTGAGGAAGGGTAGTTTGAAGAGTTTTCCATTAATGAAGCCCAAATACGAGTTTAAATAATATCCGATGCTTTTTGAAGGTATTTAAGTAATGGGTGTCCATTATAATGTGGAGGTATAATATGATGAGATCAAGTAATTTTGACAGAAGCAAGGGTTTTGATCGTGGACCACGAGAGATGCATACGGTTACGTGTGCGGACTGTGGGGAAGAATGTCAAGTACCATTTAAACCAGATGGCTCCAGACCTGTATACTGTCAGGAATGTTACCAGAAACATCGACCGAAGAGATTTTAGTCGATATGCGTAGGTAGGTAAATAATATTGGAACGATTTTTCCTCTTGTCAAAAATAACTAGGGGAAAATATTTTTCTTTTTTTAAAAGCTTTGTAAAACCCACGAATTTGACATTCCACAATCCACTAAATAATTTTAACATCCGTAAAGTAAACCATCACCCGCAAAGGCGATAAAGCCGAAAAGCCCTCAGCAACTGCGAAAGAAGCAGTATCTTTCTTTCGTGCTCTCAAATTTCAACGGGCTAACAATGAATGCCATTATGAAAGTCTACGATTGACGTATGCTCTTACTAACTAATATGGAACCTTACAGGAGACTTCAAATCCAGAAGCATTAATTATATCAGCATGAGTTCATAAAGATATAAAGAAAGGTGTTATTTTGGCAGGTAAAGAAGAAATGAGGACGTTTCGTCCAAAACGATGCCATTGTCATGCCAAACCTGTAAAACAAAAATAAATAGTCAACTGCTTATTAGTTTGTATTATCTAATTGCACGTGCACAATGGCCGGGGTGTGGTAGAGGCTATCCCTGGGGACTGTGGATCCCTAGACCTGGGTTCGAATCCCAGCTCCGGCCCTTATATAAAATAGTATATAAACCATGCGGGCAATAATCGTGGGCTCAGGCGCAGGCGGCGCTACTGTAGCGAAAGAACTGTCTGACAAGGGTATGGAAGTAGTGCTTATAGAAAAAGGACCTACTATAGAGGCAAAAGACGCTTCAAAATACTACGCAAATATTGATTCAGAAGTAGAGATTCTGAGGGCATTCTGTTTAGGTGGCACTACTACGGTATCAGCCGGAAACGGAGTACGAGCTTTAGAAAAAGAGTTGCGAGGGTTAGGGATTGACCTGGGTGAAGAGTTTGAGGACGCAGAGCGAGAGCTTGGGGTAAGAACTCTTCCCGATTCGCACTTTGGTGAAGGGACCAAGCGGATTATGGTGGCTGCCGAGAATCTCGGATTTGACGTGAAGAAGATGCCGAAGTTTATTGACCCTGCAAAATGCACGCCGTGTGGTAAGTGTACATCTGGCTGTCAGAACGGCGCGAAATGGAGCGCAGTCGAATTTGTGAAGGCGGCGGAAAAGAACGGTGCGAAGATAATAACAGACATGCCCATTGACGATATAATTGTAGAGGATGGTGAAGTGGCTGGAGTGAGAAGCAAGGGTAAAGTTATCCCAGCAGATATAGTTGTTCTTTCCGCAGGAGCGTTGGAAACGCCACGGCTGTTGAGAAAGCAGGGGCTGCCCACCACACCAAATTTGTTCGTTGACACTTTCATCACAGCTGGGGGTGTGCTTGACGGGATTAAGTTGAACAAGGAAGTAACAATGAACGCTCTCATAACGTTCGAGGAGTTCATTCTCTCTCCGCATTTTTCCAACCGTCTGGTGAAAAGGATGGATGCGAGGGGTGTAAAGGTTTCGTCGGAGGATGTACTTGGGATAATGGTGAAGATAAAAGATGAAGAAGTGGGAGAAGTGAATAAGGACGTGAAGAAAGTTGTTACGAACAGGGATGCCGTTCTACTCTCAGAAGGGGCTGCTATCGCAGGGTCTATATTAGAAAAAGCAGGTGCCGATCCCTCAACCTTTGTCTCCACACCCGTAAGGGGCGCGCATCCCGGTGGAACTGCAAGAATCGGTGAAGCGGTGGATAAAAACCTGGCGACCGAAGTAGAGGGGTTGTACGTGGCAGATGCATCAGTGCTTCCTGCATCACCCGGCGCTCCACCTATATTGACTATTGTCGCCTTAGCGAAATATGTCTCAAAGATTATTCTTAATCGGTCATAAGTAAACTGTCCGGTCCTCACTCTAAAAATCACAAATTCCAAGCGTTTTAACGAATTCATCCTGGGATCGCCACTCTTTTATAATACGGAAATATACTAACGAATAGGGGTATCAATTAAATGTTTGAAAAGGTGAAGGAAGTAATAGAGAGGGATATCAGTCCTTTTTTAGCACTGGAAGGCGGCAATATAGCACTGGTGAGCGTGGATGACGGTGTAGTGAAGGTGAGGTTACAGGGCGCATGTGGATGCTGCCCGATGAGTCAATTCACACTGGTGAACTTCGTTGAGGCAACGCTGAAGGGGAAGATTCCAGAGGTAAAAGGAGTAGTTGCTGTATAAGGTTTTGGATAACAGAGAGTGTAAAAAAGAGTTGTTAAATTGGGAGGTGAGCGTGTATGGGTGAGGAGTTAGAGGAGTTGGTGAAGAAGATAAAGGCGAAAGATTTAAACGCAGAAGCGAAGAGGAGGGGAATAAAAACCGCTTGTGTGAAGAAGATAGATGTCGCCAAGCAGTTGCCTCGGGAAGTCGTGGAAGAACTTAGTTCCAAGTCTAAGGAATGACCAAGGATTTTTGCGTGCTCTTCTGCACGGCAAGCGTGGACGAATCCGAGAAGATAGCACGGATGTTGATAGAGGAACGATTAGCAGCATGTGTGAATATTACAGAGGTAAAATCCTATTACAGATGGGAAGGCGAGTTTTGCGAAGATAAAGAGGCTTTGCTAATAATAAAAACCGTAAAAAGCAAGGTAAATAAGAGTATCGAAAGAATAAAAGAAGTTCATAGCTACGAACTGCCGGAAATAATCGCACTACCGATTGTTGCAGGCTATGATAAGTATTTGGAATGGGTGGATGAGTCAGTAGGGTGATGAACCGGGTAATTCTCGTGAGAGAAAAATCAACTTACAAGACTGCCTATCTGATCTGGTACTAAACGCTATTGATTTCTGAAAGGAAAGTGAAAAGCTAATGGTTCGCGTTGGTGTTCATGTCTCAATTGCAGGGTCAATAGATAAGGCTGTGGATCGTGCGCAGGAAAAGGGTTGTAATACATTCCAGATATTCACGAGAAACCCCCGCGGCTGGAAGATAAAGGAGCTTACAGAGTCTGACACCGCACGATTCATTGAGAAACTTAACCGGACGGGGATATTCCCGCCTGTGGATCACATGCCGTATCTTCCCAATCTTTCTGCACCGACTGATGATGTTTATGAAAAATCGGTACCCGCGCTTATCGAAGAATTGAAACGGTGCGACTCTTTACAGATCCCTTACCTTGTCACTCATCTTGGCAGTCATCGTGGATCTGGTAAAGAAGCTGGGCTGCGGAGGATAGTAGATGCGATCAACACGGCATTCAGTGAAGTTGATAATGGAGTGATGCTGCTCTTGGAGAATACGGCGGGGACGAAGAACAGTATGGGAGGAACCTTTGAAGACATCCGAGACATTATGGCTCGTATTGAGCATAAAGAACGGATAGGAATCTGCTTTGATACTTGCCACGCCTTCGCTGCGGGCTATGAATTGCGGACGGGAAAGAGCTTGAATGCCACTATGCAGCATTTTGATGAGGTTATAGGTCTTGAACATCTGAAGCTCATCCATCTCAATGATGCAAAAGCAGGTCTGGATTCGAGATTGGATCGGCATGAGCATATCGGGCTTGGGTATATTGGTGAGGATGGTTTTCGCGTGATTCTCAAGGACGAACGCATAAGGGAGCTACCGATGATCCTTGAGACTCCAGTTGATAACCGGAGAGGTGATCTTGATAATATCCAGAAGGTAAGAGAACTTGCCGCTCAACAGTGAAAATGGCATAAAGTTTCCCGGCCTATTTCATAAAGTATATATGTTGAATACATTACAGGAGGGTAGTATTGTGAAGGAATATCTGCTTGGAAATGCTGCGATTGCAAGAGGTATCCTCGAGGCAGGTGCTGGCGTTGTTACCGGTTATCCTGGAACTCCGGCATCCGAGATAGTGGAGGCTGCCGCATATTTTGCTAAGAAGGACGATCTCCATGTGGAATGGTCGGTCAATGAGAAGGTAGCCTTGGAGGTTGCCATCGGGGCCTCGTGGACGGGAACGCGAGCGGTAGCCGTGATGAAACATGTGGGCCTGAACGTTGCTGCAGACCCGTTTATGACGCTGGCCTACACTGGTGTGCGGGCTGGGCTTGTGGTAATCGCATCAGATGACCCGTTCTGTCACTCATCCCAGAACGAGCAGGACACGCGGCGGTATGCCCAGTTTGCCTGCATCCCCTGCCTTGACCCTGCGGATCCGCAGGAGGCGAGAGATATGTGCATTTATGCCTTTGAGCTCTCTGAGAAGCTGGAGTTACCTGTTCTCCTCAGACCAACTACACGGGTCTCACATGCTAGAGCTGACGTGGAGGTGGGGCAAATAGGAGAAGAGCGTTCGAATCCCGAGTTCGTGAAGAATCCCGCCAGATGGGTTATGCTTCCAGTACACGCCAGACCACGCCATACTGAGCTTCTAAAGAAGCAGGATCGGGTCAGAGCAGCCCTGTCGGATGTGCCTTGGAACCGGCTCGTGTTGCGTGGAGATCAGGGGATCATTGCTTCAGGGATATCTGGCCTTTACGCTGAAGAGGCGATAAAGCAGTTGGAAGCAGATATTTCCATTCTACGGATCGGCACCTTCCCTCCTCCTGATGGCCTGTGTTCCGAGTTTCTTGAGCATGTCACCAAGGTGATGGTGATCGAGGAGCTGGAGCCAGTGTTAGAGGAATACGTGGAGCGATTGGCGAGGGTATGTAACTCTGATCTGGAGATCCTCGGCAAGAGGTCCGGTCACATCCCGCGTGAGGGTGAGCTGGATTCCCTTATGGTCAGAAATGCCATTGCAGAGATGTTTGATCTCCCGGTGGAGGAGGTTTTATCTTTGAAGGAAGCCGAAGAGATTCTGCCGCCCAGACCACCAGCACTTTGTCCAGGATGCAGCCACCGAGCAACCTACTATGCCATGAGGAAGGCCTTCGGGAAGGATGCGATTTTCCCCAGTGATATTGGGTGTTACACGCTTGCCGTCCCAATGGGGACCATTGATACTTGCCTCTGTATGGGCGCGAGCATAACCGTAGCCAGCGGGATTAGATTTGGAGGCGAGAAGCGGGATATATGTTGTAGCATTGGTGACTCGACATTTCTTCATGGCGGACTGCCAGGGTTGCTCAATGCCGCTTACAATAAGGCCAGAATAACCGTCGCTATACTGGACAATTCGACCACGGCGATGACTGGACATCAGCCCCATCCGGGAACAGGCTTCACCGTAAGCGGCGAGAAGACAAAAGCAGTATCTATTGGAGCTCTCGCTAAGGCATTGGGAGCCGACTTTGTCGAAACTGTGGATCCATACGATATTGACGCGACAATCGAGGCCTTCAAGCAGGCGAAGGAGTTTCAGGGCTTATCTGTGGTTATTGCAAAGCAGGCCTGTGTGACTAATGCGAGAAGAGCAGGCGTAAAGCGAAGACCGTTTATGGTTAACGATGAGAACTGCAACGGGTGCAGGAAGTGCGTGGAGTTTGGCTGTCCTGCAATTGAGTTCGACGAGGATAATGCTCGAATCAACGCGCTCTGTTCCGGGTGTGGAGTATGTGCCCAGATATGCCCCAGTAATGCCATCGAGGTGGTCGAATGAAAACTTCGAAGTGTGACATCGTTGTGGTCGGTGTTGGTGGCCAGGGAGTAATCTTAATCTCTAATATAATTGGGAAGGCTGCGATGAAGGCTGGCTACCCTGCAAGGGGTGCGGAGACGCACGGGATGGCCCAGCGCGGAGGTAGCGTGATAAGCCACATCCGGTTAGGATGCGAGTTCGGCCCACTGGTGCCAGCCGGAGGGGCGGATATATTGTTAGCTCTCGAACCTGCTGAAGCCCTAAGGTATGCCCATTACTTATCTGAAGACGGCATCGCGCTTGTGAACACCAACCCGGTACTTCCGATCACTGTGACCACAGGCCAATCGAGCTACCCACCGCTGGGGGAGATTCTTGCACCGCTCCAAAGGATATGCAGAAGCGTTAAAACTCTTGATGCGACGAAGCTGGCAGCCAAGACAGGCAATCCACAGGCGATGAACGTCGTGATGCTGGGTGTGCTCTCCAGGTATATCCCACTACCGGAAGATATGCTCATCGAGTCACTCAGTGAGTCAATACCAGCAAAGTTTCTGGAGGTCAACAGACGCGCCTTTGAACTCGGAAAGAGTGAAATTGGGGAAGCATAAGCGAGGCAATCCGCAAGGGAGTCTCATCATATCATAAGTATCATAATGTGACAATCTCAAGTTAGTGTTTGGATTTGGGATTTGTTACAGGTGGGTGAGAGAAGATGTGCCAACAGATGGTAGAAGTATG
Organism: Methanosarcinales archaeon; assembly: GCA_016649585.1. Taxonomy (GTDB): domain Archaea; phylum Halobacteriota; class Syntropharchaeia; order Alkanophagales; family Methanospirareceae; genus JACGMN01. The sequence goes on along the minus strand of JAENXH010000071.1, from coordinate 161 downwards.
GAGATGAATAGGTGGGCAATTAAAGCACAGAATTTAACAACCCCACTTTTAGACCGATAGGTTCTCTTCTTGGAAGAAATTTTTGGAAATGATTTGAAGACAGTAGCGGTTTTTGGCTCTTTTGCAAGAGGATCACCGAAATTCCCTTATTAGTAGTTATA
>JAENXH010000070.1 GCA_016649585.1 Methanosarcinales archaeon | reverse complement strand
TATCAGAAAATATAAGGCTAAGGAAATCGAGCCCGCGCTCATCGAGCAGTTGAAGGAGGCTGCCGTTCGCTCGCCCACTTCTCGTAATTTCAGACCCTGGCGGTTCCTCTTCATCACTGACAGAGCAAAACTGGAAGCGCTCTCACGGGCCAAGCTCAGCGGCTCGAGCTTCTTGAAGGGGGCCGCGCTCGGCGTGGTAGTCTGCGCCGACGAGCACGAGTCAGACGTCTGGATCGAGGACTGCTCCATCGCAGCTATCATCTTGCAACTTACCGGCCAGAGCCTGGGGCTCGGCTCCTGCTGGATACAGATACGAAAGCGGATGCATGACGAGACGCAGACCTCTGAAGGGTACGTCAAGGATGTGCTCGGTTTACCGGCGAACATGCGGGTGGAAGCGATAATCTCCTTCGGCTACCCGGACGAAGCGAAAACGCCGATTCCCAAAGCACAGCTCGAGTATAACAAAATCATTGATACGGAGTAAAATCGTTGATGTTGCCTTGACTTTGGAGATCGTATGTTTACTAAACAAGTCTCAAAGGAAATTGAAACATTATTCGCGAACTCCGAAGACATCTCTGATAACGTGTTTACTTACGATCAGTTCAGCAGCCTTCCAGAACCAGTGCAGCGGTATTTCAAGTACTCGTTAAAGGAAGGACAGCACTACATCTGTTATGCACGACAGAAACATGACGGCACGTTTAGAACGAAGGAAGACCAAAAGTGGATGCCTATTTCCGGTGAAGAATATTTTACCACTCAACGACCGGGCTTTGTATGGTATGCCACGGTAAAGCCGTCCCCCTTGGTCTGGATCGCTGCACGAGACAGGTACTTCAATGGTCACGGGAATATGCTGATTAAAATATTTTCGACATTTACGATTGCGGACGCAAAAGGTTCCGAGATGGATTATTCAAGCCTAATCAGGTTCCTTTCAGAGGCACCGTGGTATCCCTCTGCCTTGCTGCCAAGCGAATATTTACAGTGGGAAGAGATAGACTCGGAATCTGCAAGAGCTGTCATCTCGGATGGCGATATAACGGCATCGGCGATATTCTATTTCGACGGGAAAGGCGAGATTACCCGATTAGAGTGTGTCAGATACCAGTCGGTTGATGATTCTTATTCCAAAAAGACTTGGATTGGGCATTATAGACAGTATAAAGAGATAGATAAGGTACGAATACCGCACGAAGTCGAAGTTGTCTGGCGCCTAAAGACAGGCGATTTTAGTTATGCGCGATTCCTGGTAACCGAAATTGAATTTAACAATCCTTCAGGATATTAGTGATAATTATATCTTAGCTATATTTTTAGCACCCGTTCACCGACCTTTAAACTCTGGCTTCCGCTTCTCTAAAAAAGCTTTTAACCCTTCTCGAGAATCCTCTGTTGCCAGTGCCGCCCCAAAGCATTCCGCTTCATACTCCAATGCATACTCTAAGTTCATTTCCGTACCTTTATATACCGCATACTTGAGTGTTCCGAGTGCAGCAGGACTTTTTGACAGTAATTTTTCGATAAGCGCGTCAACCTCACGGTCAAGTTCATCTACGGGGACAACGGTATTCACGAGTGTTAACCGAAACGCTTCTGCTGCATCTATCTGCTCACCGATCATCAGCAGTTCCATCGCTTTTGTTTTTCCTATCAATCTCGGTAGTCGTTGAGTCCCACCGCCACCTGGAATAATTGCCAGGTTTGTTTCCGGCAGACAAAATATCGCAGTCTCTGAAGCAATTCTTAAATCACATGCCATTGCAAGTTCTAACCCCCCACCTAAACAGAACCCGTTTATCTTCGCTATTATCGGCTTCTTTATCGTTTCTATGCGAGTTAGCACCCCCTGAACCCACCAGGACCACACACGTGCTTCTTGAGGGGTTTTATCAAGTATCTCGTTTATGTCCGCTCCGGCACAGAAAGCCTTATCTCCCACTCCAGTTATCACGACCACATGCACCTCAGCATCAATCTCAATATCCTCTAATACCTCTCGCAACTCAGTTAATAAAACGGTGTTCCATGCGTTCAATGATTTCGGTCTGTTAAGCGTTATCGTTGCAACGTGTTCCTTCTTCTTATACAAGATGTATTTGTATTCCTTTTCTTCAGTCATTTTCATCATGACCCCCGTCTCTGGGAGGGGAAAGCGTTTTTGCCAACGATGTCACTAACTATCGTTGCCTCTGCTCCATCATTCATCCATCCATCTTCTGTTCAACGTGCACATAACAGTCACGCATACTCATAAAATCCTCTACCTGCCTTTCTCCCGGTCCGGCCAGCCCGCACCATCTGCACCATAAGAAGCGCTGGTTTGAATCGGTCTCCACCGGTCTCATTATACATCGTATTGAGCACCGCTGCCACAATGTCTATCCCGATTAAGTCCAAAAGGTGAAAAGGCCCTATAGGCCAGTTAAAACATAATCTTGCTATTTTATCTATATCCTCAACTGACGCGACCCCCTCTTCATGCATCCTCACCGCTTCGTTCATCACAAGGCAGATCATGCGACTCACCACGAACCCCGGTGAATCCTTGACCATAATCGGATCCTTCCCCAACGACTTTACGAACTCGTCCGTTCTCTGCACCGTGTCTTCAGAAGTCAACAATGATTTGATTATCTCTACACCCGGTATGAGCGGTGGCGGGTTCATGAAATGGGTTCCAATTACCTTATCAGGTCGTTTTGTTACGGTAGCTAAAGTGATAATAGGAAATGTAGAAGTATTACTTGCAAGAATGGCATGCTCTGGACAGATTCTATCCAACGCTCTGAATATCTCCTTTTTCAGCTCTAAATCCTCGTACACCGCTTCTATTACAAAATCTGCCCCTTTTGCACCATCTTCCAGACTCGTTGTCGCCTGTGCGCGTAGTGCATCCAGAATGCTATCCGCCTCCTCTTGCCGCATCCGCCCTTTCTTAACGAGTCCCGAAAGGTTGCGTTTTATTTTTCCGATTCCCCGCTCTAAAGATTCTTCACTCCGACCGACAACAGAGGTATCATAGCCTGCCTGAGCACATACTTGCGCTAATCCATTCCCCATCACACCTATTCCCACAACACACACTTTCTTTTTGGTCATGGCTTCTTCTTCTTTTCTTTCTTTCGTCCGTTCATTCATTCAACCATTCGATAACTCTAAGCTAAACACAGGGCATGTGCGAGGCCCGCCGGAGAACTTATCGCCTTTGTACGTGTACGCGCCACTCAGTTTCACTTGCTTACCAAGTAGTTCTTGCGTGGCACGCTCAGTATCGTAATCGAGTCGCCCTACAACGCTAGGTCCCTCCTTTGTTTTCACCAGACACGGGATATACGGTACATCATCTTCAAATCCCTCTGAAGGTATACGAATTACCGTAAACGTCACCAACTCGCCTTCTCCACTCAGTTCCGTTCTCTCAAGGGTTCTGCCACTACACCACTGGCATACAGGCATTGGATGGCACGTTATTTTTTTGCACGCTGCGCACCGCAGCCCTAACAATTTCCCGTCTCTTATACCACCCTCATAATCAGCATAGGTTAAAACTAGGTATTCCTTATCCATTTCTATCCCTTTTCCCATTGGCTATTCCCTATTTCCTATCCCCTACTTCTTTGACCTGCCAAGTATAATATGACATAATGTCCCGAAGTCGCCGCCAAGTGTATCGGTCATCCCATACTCCGGAAACGGATTAATTTGATTGCCCTTAGGCGCTTCTCCTCTCATCTGCTTAACGATCCAGTAAACCTGCGATGCCCCTGTTGCGCCTATCGGATGCCCCTTCCCGATTAACCCGCCGGACATATTTACCGGTATCCTCCCTCCCAATTCCGTTTGTCCCTCTGCGGTTGCATCTGCTGCCTCGCCCCACTCAAAGAACCCCATGCACTCCAGTGCGATTAATTCTGCAATTGTAAAGCAATCGTGAACTTCCAATATATCAATATCTTTGGGGCTGAGCCCCGCACGCTCGAATGCAGTTTTTGCAGAGCTTATCCGAGAATCAGGCTTTGTTAAGTCCTCCATCTTTGATAACGGACCTCCTGAACCCTGCCCTGTTCCTAATATGTAAACTGGCTCATCAGTATATTTCCTTGCATCCTCCGCTGCGCAGAGCACAAGAGTTGATGCTCCATCAGAAAACGGACAGCAGTCCAGAAGCGTTAATGGATCGGCCACCATTTTTGAGTTTACTACATCTTCGACCTTCAAATCGCCCATCTTATTATAGAATTGCGCTAAGGGATTTAAAGCACCATGCCGGTGGTTCTTTACCGAAACAGACGCCATCTTTTCTCTCAGTGCATCAAGTGGCAGGTCATAATTTCTTGCATAGAGTCTCGCAGCCATTGCGAATACTCCAGGAAATGTGAGTCCTGCAGGTCCTTCTGTTGGCGCATGACAGGCCATCGCAAAAGTTCGTGTGGCAAAGGGAACACCCATTATCACCGCTTTTTCCGTGCCCCCGGCAAGCACCATATCGTATTCCCCCGCACCGACCCACAGCGCAGCATCTCGTATCGCAACTGATGCGGATGCACATGCACCTTCATATCTCGTCGCAGGTATAGGCCCCAGGTTGAGATCAGCGGCTGAGAACCCCGCAGGCATTACTTGACCCTCTTCAAAACCGGGAAGAGCAGCACCTTGAAACAACGCTTCTATATCCTTCAATTCCACACCTGCATCGTCAATTGCTTGCAGTGCCGCTTCTGAAAATAACTCAATTGAGGTCTTCGCAGCTCGCCCAAATTTCGTATGCCCGATTCCTATTATCGCTACATCCCTCATTTGCATCTCCTCCCCTATTTCCCAGCTTCCTTTTTATTTCTTAAATAACTTCTGGAATGGAATGAAGCGGGTGCGTGTTGACCTGCTGTTGAAAGAAAATCAGGTATATCTACACAAAAAGTTGTTCATCTCGGTTATTATAAACGTTTCACCACTTATTTTAACTTCTTCGACCATTAACACAAAGCCTTTTTCCGAGTGCACCACATTACCTCTTGCCTTAACAGGCATTCCGAAATAAATACCCTTTTCTTTGTCTCTTAACTCTATGAATACCGCACCAGTACCGTCGTCCAATACCAGTGTCCTTTTAGTTGCTCCTGCTGAGATTGATACTATATTTCCTTCCACGATTACATCAAACGCACCTTCGCAGCCAACGATTTCTCCTATACTTCTCTTTTTAGGCTTTATCAACTCACCGTAACCGGGGAAACCAATATCCTCTTCGATTACACTTACGTTCGTGTTTTCCCCTATATACAACGTAGCCAGGCCTTTCCACCTCTTCACAGACGCGTCCTCTATCTGCACTACCGTATCCTTTACAAGCTCTTCTCGCTCTGCCCACGAAACAAAAGGTAATTTTGCGGTGTCGTCCGCGATGATCCCACGAAAAACGATTTTTTTATCGCCTTCTTTTGTACGTATCTCCTTTCTTGATACGTTCAATACCCTACATACCGTGTTTATTTCCGATTCCCCGTGCTTCACGCAACACAGTTCCCGGTTTCTACTGCTCGAAAAACTGAAGAACCCGTGTTTTTCATATTCTCGTTGCATGGCACCGGTTTAATAAAAGGACGTATACGAAGAAAACACTTTTTAATACAGAAGCAAAATAATGATTCTTCTTTTAAAAAAACGTGCGATTGAAATGAGTGAAAAAGACGTAGTTGGTTTAGGCGCCTTGAATTACGACGTGCTATATGCCGTGGAGCGAATAGCACGAGGAGGAGAAGAGGTCGGAATATTAGATGTGAAGAAAGTACCGGGTGGCTCTGCAGCAAATACCATCGTGGCGTTATCACGATTAGGCGTTGAGGTTGGCTTTGTGGGAATGGTAGGCACAGACGAAGAAGGAGAACTGATTCTGGAAGAATTCAGGAAAGAAGGCGTGGAGACGCAGATAAGAATGGAGGAAGGTTACACGGGCGCCGCAATAGGATTCGTGGACGCACAAGGTGAACGGGCACTGTACATCTATCCCGGCGTGAATGATCGGCTCTGCATGGACGATATAGACCTAGATTTTATAAACAATGCGCGATTTTTGCATATGAGTTCGTTTGTAAACAAGGAGCAGTTGGAGATGCAACGTGAATTGGCGAAACGCGCTAAGTCAAAGCTCAGTTTTAGCTCTGGTATGCTCTGCTTCAAATACGAGCTTGAGGATTTGATTGAGGTGATAGAGCAAAGTGCCGTGGTTTTTCTCAGCCTTGATGAGTTGACCTCGTTGGTACGAAGAGAAAATTATGAGAAAGGCGCTGAAGCCCTCTTAAACATAGGTGCGCAGATTGTCTGTGTGACGCTGGGCGAGCGCGGCTGTTATGTTATCAACGCCGCAGGGGATTCGCATGTAATCGCTGCATACCCTACGGATGTCGTGGATACAACCGGAGCAGGGGATGCATTCGCAGCAGGATTCTTGTATGGCTTGCTACACGAGAAGGGCATACAGGAAAGTGGTAAAATCGGTAATTCGGTGGCTTCGTTCTGCATACGTGAATATGGTGCCCGGAAAGGGCTGCCCTTCAAACTTTCTTTATAAGGGGCCAGACCCCCCATATCAACCCTCCCGACCAAAAGAAAGTTTAATCAAAGGAACCTTGGTGTTTTCTGCAAACGCTTTTCCTAAAAGGGTTTTAGTTCCCGATATTTTTATATATGCCTTAATGCAAGCAATACTGATAACAGGGGGAATGAAATGAAACCAAAAAGCGAGATAATCGGTTTGGTACTTTTGACGACGACAGCGATTTTCGCGTTTTCTCTTTTTTCAGCAGTTTCAGTAAGCGCGCAGCCCGTAGAAGAGTGGAGCATTATCTGGGGCGGTGCAGTGTATGATGATGGATTTGCAACCGCAACAGGAGACAGCGTCTACCTGGCTGGCTCCACTGCGTCCTACGGCAATGGTTCTTTCGATGCCTTCCTCAACAAATACAACAGTTCCACTGGCGAGCTTATCTGGAA
>JAENXH010000006.1 GCA_016649585.1 Methanosarcinales archaeon | reverse complement strand
TTTTGGTGGGCATTAGCGTTTATTTTTTCGTTTCACATCCAAACAAACATACATTCCCAACGCACTTTTCACATCTTCCTCAGAGTTATAGCCGTGCAGTAAAGGTGTTGGAGGAGGGAAGAAGGGGGCGTTGAAAAAGCGAGCAAACGCCCAGGTCGGGATTTGAACCCGAGTCCGAGCCTCGACAGGGCTCAATGATAGGCCGCTACACCACCCGGGCTTTTATGCTTTATACTTATACAGTATATTAATACTTAAACCTTTACGAACGAGGTAGGTTTTAAAGGTTAAAACGTTCTAACTAACTAACAAAAAGAGAAGAGCAAAAGGAGATAAGTAAGGGAATGGCAACAAGAGGTAAGAAAGCCGCGGAAAAGGCAAAATTATTGATGGACAAGGCAGAGCGAATACGAAACATAGGGATTATCGCTCATATTGACCACGGAAAGACCACGTTGACTGATAACCTCCTTGCAGGAGCAGGAGTAATATCAAAAGAATTAGCAGGCGAGCAACTCTTTACGGATTTTTATTATCTGGAACAAGAGAGGGGGATAACGATATTTGCCGCGAATGCGTCCATGGTTTATGATTATGGAGATACATCGTATCTCATTAACCTTATAGATACTCCGGGGCATGTGGATTTTGGTGGTGACGTGACACGGGCGTTGAGAGCCGTTGATGGTGCGGTGGTTGTCGTTGATGCCGTAGAAGGTGCGATGCCGCAGACAGAGACTGTGCTGAGACAGGCAATGAAAGAAAACGTGAAACCCGTTCTCTTCATTAACAAAGTTGATCGGATGATCAACGAGCTGAAAGTGGATGCAAATGAGATGCAAGTCCGACTCGGAAAGATAATAGATAAGGTGAACAAGCTGATGAAGGGCATGAACAAGGAGAAATACGAGGAATGGAAGCTTGACGCAGCAAAAGGCACTGTTGCGTTTGGCTCCGCATTGTATAACTGGGCCGTAAGTGTTCCGACCATGAAGAAGACCGGAATTAGCTTTACGGATGTCTATGAGTATTGCAAGCAGGAGAACATGAAGGAATTGGCGGAGAAGTGCCCGGGTTATGAAGCAGTTCTTGATATGGTAATCGATCATCTTCCCAATCCCCTGGAGGCACAAAAGTATCGTGTTCCCGTGATATGGCACGGAGACGAATCGGGCAAGATCGGGCAGAGTATGACACACTGCAATAGAGACGGTGATGTCGCTTTTATGGTTACTGACATCTCTGTGGACCCACATGCAGGAGAAGTTGCCACTGGAAGAGTGTTCAGTGGAACCCTGGAAAAAGGTAAGGAATTAATCGTTTCTGGCATTTATAAAACGAACCGAATTCAGCAGGCATGCATCTTTATGGGCGAAGAACGTGTAGAAGTAGATAAGGTACCTTCGGGTAACATAGCTGCACTCGTGGGTATGAAGGATGCGATTGTTGGTTCTACTCTTTCTACCGTGGAGATGGCGCCATTTGAAAGTATGAAGCATTACAGTGAGCCGGTTGTTACGGTCGCAGTGGAAGCGAAGAGCACGAAAGACTTGCCTCGACTGATAGCTGTGATCAGGAGGTTTGCTAAAGAGGACCCGATGATACGGGTTGAGATAAACGAGGAAACGGGTGAACATTTAGTTTCAGGCATGGGCGAGTTGCATCTCGAAATAATTACGCATCGGATACAAGTTGATGAGGACGTCCCTATAATCGCTTCACCACCCATTGTCGTTTTCCGCGAGACTGCGGAAGGGACGGCGGGTCCGGTGGAAGGGAAATCGCCGAACCGACACAACAAGTTTTATATTAAAGTCGAACCTCTGGGTGCCGAAGTAGTGGATAAGATACGAACAGAGGGTTTAGTGGTGGGCAAAGACAAGGTTATGTTGCGAGACCAGTTAATGGAAGCGGGAATGGACAAGCTGGAAGCCAAGAGTGTCGTGAACATCACCGAGGGTAACGTGTTGGTTGATATGACGAAGGGAGTTCAATATCTGCGGGAGGTAATGGAGTTAATCCAGGAAGGGTTTGAGGAAGTGATGCTCAGGGGTCCCTTAGCAAAGGAGAAGTGCAGGGGCATAAAAGTGAAGTTGATGGATGTGAAGCTGCACGATGATTCGATACACCGCGGTCCGGCACAAGTTATTCCTGCGGTGCGCAGCGCTATACTTGCTGCTATTCTGCTTGCGAAGGCTACCTTCCTTGAGCCGGTGCAGAATGTATTCATCAGCATACCGCAGAATTTGCTGGGGAACGTAACGAGGGAGTTGCAGGGTAGAAGAGGACAGATACTGGACATGAAAACCGAAGGCGATATGATTTCATTGACTGCCGAGACGCCGGTGGCAGAGATGTTTGGCTTCGCGGGCGACATACGATCTGCAACGGAAGGAAGAGCGCTGTGGAGCACCGAGTTCGCTGGCTTCAAGCCTATACCACCAAATCTCTTCGGCGAGAAGGTGATGGAAGTACGAAAGAGGAAAGGTATGAAATTGGAAATGCCAAAGGCGTCTGATTTCATAGCATCATCTTAAGTCGTTGGTAAGGGTAGATAGAGCAAGCATCTTGTAACATGTAGTTCTATCCTCCGGTGATAAGACTATGGAAAAAGTATATTTAATAGACGCGGGGACGGGTGTGCCTATTGCAGAGAGGCTTGAAACACTACTGGAAAAGGTTGGAAATAAATGGACTCTGGAGCAATTTGAAAGGTGATATTGCCCTGAAGATGCACGTGGGTGCGCAAAATAACGAAACGTTCATAAAGCCGTTCACATAAAGGAGATAGTAGGGATAGGAGATTGAGTTGATTGAAGGGGATAAGGAGCTCTTGCCTAATCTGAAGATTTTGAAAACAACGGGACACAGTCCAGGGGGGCAATCGGTGCTGGTCACGACAGCACGCGGTAAAGAGGCGATTGAGGGCTTATGCTGTATTAAAGAGAACTTCGAGCCTCGGATAATCTCTCCTGCGTATCATACCAATCTGCTCGAGGCGTATGACAGCTTAGCACGGCTAAAAGAAATCGCAGACCACATTATTCCAGGTCACGAAACGCTATGATTTTAAGTGTTCATATAACGGCCACGCTTCAAAATTTACAGCATCCGTAATGTTTCACACTTCAGAATACAGTATTCTTAACATACCTCTTCAACATCTTATCCAACGTTTCCCTGTTCAAAAACCCACTCATACTCTCAGTCTCAAACAACCTTTCCGGAAACCTTAACTTCTCGTATTCAAACCCATACGCACGTTTTATCTCCTGTTTTATCTTGAATATCTCTCCTCCAATTTCAAAAAGCTCTTCTTCACTCTTATCAATCCCGACCTCCTTAAGTCCCTCTGAAATTAGCTTAAGATTGTAAACACTTATCGTGAATAAACACAACCCCATAGAATTCATCAAACACCTCTTCTTCTCGTCTGAAATGAGTTCATCTACCGCAGCCTCCGGCGAATATTTATCGAAATCCAGAAACCAACCGTTATTATCCATGTGTGAATGTCGAGTCCCAACTGCTCGACCTAATAGAAGTGCATATCCTGTATGGTAGCCTGCTATTGCATTTTTACCAAGTGTAAGAGCAAAATCCTTTCCACCGTATATCGAAGCAGCTTCCTCTGTCCCTTTCCTTAAATCCTCATAAATGCCCTCTCCTTCCACAATCTTATCTATCGTTTCCAAATAGTTTTCCGTGGCTCCAAACTTCAAAGGCACTGGGAGTCCGAGCAATTCCTTTTCACAGGCTTCCGTCGCCCATGCTAATAAGTTTCCTGTGGCCATTGCATCCAAACCGTACCTCTCAACTCGTTCCACCAGCTTTAAAATCTCCTCCGCTTTCCCGATCCCTAACAATGGGCCAAAGGAGTATATAAGCTCGTAATCGTAAGCTACCATTGGCGAATTGGATTCCCTCTTCGCCACATTTATACACCTTATTGGACAGCCCGTGCAGGTCTTTTTCTCTACCAAAAACTTCGCGAATGCATCTTCCGTTATGCCCTCAACATCAAACCTGTTCGTTTGAAGGTTTTTAACCGGTAAACCACCTACTTCATTCATTAGCGTGGTATTCTCCGAAGTGCCATAACCCTGACTGTATTTCTTAAGGTCGTTATCCTCTTTTATTCTCTTCAGTATCTCCTGATAATAGCTGCTCTTTACTCTGATTCGCTTTTTTCCTGATATTGTTATTGCTTTCAATCCTTTTGCGCCGAATAAAGCACCCAGCCCCAATCTACCAAAGTGTCTATAAGTATCCACGGTAACACAAGCAAATGGAATCAGTTTTTCGCCTGCTTTGCCGATATACATTTTACTTTTCCCATCCAATCGGTTTTCAACCTCAAAGCACGACAATCCCCAAAGCTTCTCCGCTTCCTTTATCTCTATGCCTGATTCGTCTATTTGTATATAAACCGGTTTTTCTGATGCTCCTTCGATAACAATTGCATCTAATCCTGCACTTGCCATTGCATAGGCGAACTTCCCACCTACATGACTCTCGCCCAGTTCCTGTGTGAGAGGGGACTTGAATGCTGCCGTGACTTTCGTTGCACAGGGGTAAATACCGGTAAAGAAACCTTTTGAGAATATTATAGGCTGCTCAGGGTGTAGTGCATCTTCTTGCAATACCTCTTCATATTCGCTTAACAGCTTAAATGCTACTCCGGCACCCCCGAAATATCTCGATAGGTCACTTCTATCTCTCACTTCTGCTTTTTCTTTGCTTAAATCTATGTACGCTACTTTCATTCCGTCTGCACCCATATACTCTTCACCTCCTTATGTCTGTTAAAGCTACTCCAAACGGGAAATAATGTGATAGCATATAACATCTCGTGAATTTCGGTTCGGCAGCGAGTTCGATATATCGCACTTTTTTTGCTATCTCTTCTGCATGTGCGCGCTCTTCTCCAGATATTAATGCGAGTTTTGCACCGGAACCCGCTGCATTTCCTACTATCTTCACTCGCTCCAAGTCCACGTCTGGATACATACCTATTATTCTCGCATTCGCGGGTTCAACGTAACTCCCAAATGCACCCGCGATATAAAAAACGTCAATATCCGCTTCTTTTATCCCTTTTTTCAGCATCAAAATCTCCGCACCAGCCCGCATAGCTGCCTTTGCCGATTGTAATTCCCGTATATCTCGTTGCGTTATCACCACGTCCGAGTCTATGCCTGTCTCTCTCTCCCATGCTACCACGAATTCGACTTCATCATTATTTGTTGTTATTCTGTTTGACTCGATTTCTGGATTTAACTTTCCCGCAGAGTCCATCACACCGGTTTTCAGCAGTTCTGCAAGTAAATCTATTAAACCCGAGCCGCATAAACCTCTCGGTCGCACTCCCTCTATCGTTCTGTATCTCACTTCAAACGTCTCAGGATTTATCTCCACATGCTCGATTGCGCCTGACGATGCACGCATTCCGTGTTTTATGTAAAATCCTTCAAATGCGGGACCTGAAGCGCAGGAGCATGAAATCATATCCTCTTTGTTTCCTATTGCTATTTCCGTGTTCGTTCCTATGTCCATTAACATACTCATTTCTTCCGACTCGTTCATCTTAGTAGCTAAAATGGCAGATACGTGATCTCCCCCCACAAACCCCCCTATTACGGGGAATGTATGGAGATTGGCATTTGCTTTTAGTCCTATATCTGATGCCCTAAAATCTCCACTTCCTAATACGGCGCAGTATGGAGACCTGCCCACGTATTTTGGACTTACACCAAGCAACAGGTGCTGCATAACAGTATTCCCAACCACTACAATCTCATAAATGTGCCTCGTTTCCACTCCGGCCTCTGCACAAGTGTCTTTTATGATTTGCCCGATAGCGTCAATCACGCTTATTTGCAGTCTCTCTAAATTTTTATCTGCATCCGTCGCGTAACTAATTCTGGAGACAACATCCTCACCGTATTTTATCTGTGGATTTACTATTGCCTCCTTCCCTATAACTTCACCATTCCTCAAATTCAAAAGATACCCTGCTATTTTCGTCGTCCCTACATCCACCGCAACCCCATAGGCATGTCTAACTACGCCCGGCTCAACCGATAACGTCCTCTTTCCATTCCACACCGCCACTGAAACGGTCCATTCACCATCCCTTATTGCTCCCGGCAACTGTTTATATACTCCGTATTCAATCTCCAGATCGAGACCAAACACCTCTTTTATTCTCTCCAAAATTCTTTCTTTATCTGTTCTTATATCCTCAAGCGTCGCTACTGGAAGTTCAACTATATACTTACGCACAGCGGGATCCAAACTTACAGGTTGCTCAATTCCCTCTATCTGCAGCCTCTGTTCCCTCATTCTGCTCTCCACCGGCACGGTTATAGTTACATCTCCCTGAATAGTCGCAGCACAGGCTAATCTATAACCCTGCTCAACTTCTTCCTCCGTTAGCAATCGCAGCTCGTCCTGTGTTAGTTTACTTAAATTACCAGTGGGAATGACTTTACACATCCCACATTTTTGCTGCCCGCCACAAGCAGATTCTATCTTCAGATCTATACTTTCCGCAGCTTCTAAAATGCTAACCCCGCGTTTAAATTCTGCTCGTTTACCTCCAGGCATGAAGACCGCTGTACAAATATCTCCTTTCATTATTCTAATAGTTTATGTGAGGTTTTTATACTAAAAACATAAATGGAAAGCAAAAGAGAGGTTAAAAGACGATGAAAGTGAAAGGAGTAAAATTCGGATTGTATCTATCAACACCCACACCTGCTTTGAACGCTTACATTGTAGATGCACAAAGAGTGGATCAGATGGGTTTCGACTCGTTATGGGCGGCTGATCACCTGTTAACCGTGCCTTCAGGAGGAAAAGTTCCCGACGTTTGGACGATGTTTACCGCTATCGCCAGTGTAACAAGTCATGTCAGACTAGGCTCGTTTGTCTCTGATGCGTTCAGGCGTCACCCAGCTGTTTTTGCACAGCAGTTAGCAACGCTCGATTGCCTTTCTAACGGCCGCGTGACCCTTGGAATGGGAGCAGGGGAAATGATGAATCTCGAGCAATTTGGCATTCGCTGGGAGAAACCTGTCTCTCGCTTTGTAGAAGCAGTTGAGATAATGAGAAAATTATGGTCTGGTGAGGTATTTGACTATGAAGGTCAATTTTGGCAGCTAAAGGACGCGGTTTTACAAATACAGCCTCTGCAAGAGTCCATACCGATATACTTTGGCGCTAACGGTTCTCGGACGAAAGAATTAACTGGCAGGATTGGTGATGGTTGGCTACCTTGCTGTATGAGTCCGGAATTATATAAAAAGCATCTTAAGGATGTAAAAGAAGGTGCGAGAAAAGCCGGGAGGTCAATAGACGAAATAGACCGCGTATTGTACGTCTATACCGCGATATCAGAGGATCACGAGTCGGCGCTTAAACAGCTCGAGCCTTACAAAGCCTCTATCGTCCTTTGGCCAAAAATACTTGACGGGGCTGGCTATGTAGCCGAATGTCCTGCAATTGCTGAAGCGGATTTCTACTCGAATATCTTGATGAACGAAGAAGGAGAGAGAAAATTTGAGGAATACGGCAAGTTTGTCCCTATGGAAGTAGTAGAAGATTTTTCAATCGCTGGCACTGTGGATGACTGCATAGAGCAAATTGAAGATTATATCGAAGCAGGTGTCTCTCATTTCGCTTTCGTGCCCGTTGGACCTGAGCCTATGCGCGTCTTACTGCGATATTCGCGGGACATAATACCTTACTTCAAAAACCGATAACGTAACATATCCTTCCCATATCTACATAAGGATATTTAATCTCTCCCTTATTCTTTTATCTACTTCTGGATCTATGCCTATGGGGTGGTGAGTTTTAAGTATCTTTTTTGCTTTCGATTTTGCCAATCTCCTTATGCCGCTTAGTTCTTGTTTATCCTTATCTCCTCGCTCTTCTCTATTTGAGAGCATGGGTTCAAAGAACTCACTCCTCATGTGTCTACGTGTGTGTTTAGAACGCAAATAATTCCCTCCAGGTCCAACCTCCTTTGTCTCGTCCAGAGCCAGTGTGTCTTCGTTCACTTCTATCCCTCGCACACTCCTCATAGCCATTCCTATTATCTCGTTATCTATGACGTACAGTCCATAATCCACGGTGAGCAAGGACTCAAGCATACCTGCCGCATGGTGGATAAGATTAGACCCCGATAGTGCACACTGGCATATAGAATATGCTTTCTCGTATACTGCCTGTATATCTGGTATTGAGGCATCGGTAATTCCAGCAGAATTGTAGTTGGGAAGTTTTATAGACTGAGACAACTGAGATATAGCAGCGTTCATCATCCCAAACTCCACACCGCCCGCTATAAATTTCAGATTATGCATATCCACCATAGAGGGGATTCCGCCGTAAACCACAGGTGCGCCCGGATTTATAAGTTGCGTTAATACAATCCCTGATAGTTCTTCAGCATGCAACTGAGTCAGAGTTCCTGCAAGCGTAATAGGGGATGTCAGTCCGGTCATTGGTGCAGAAGAAAGAATCACGGGTAAACCCTCCTTCACTACTTCGATCAGCACTTTTGTAACATCCGTGGCGAAACAGAGAGGACTGTCCATCCAGCTCGTTATGAAGGATAGGGGTGGTCGGTCTCGTAATTCTCCGCCAGCTATGAGTTCTGCCATCTCCACTACTTCCTCCACTTTCTCCACTTTAGTACATCCTGACATCACGTGCTTGGTGGTGTTAGAAAGAGCAGCATAGAACTGGTTTACAATGAGATCATCAATAGGTATATCTTGCGCTATACAGGGTCTTACGAAAAAGTGTATATTATCGAGGGCATCCGTCAGCTTTGCTATATCTGCTATATCCCTGAGTGTCCCTTTTCTCTTTTTCCCGCTGTCCATATCAATAACATTCAGTGCTGCACCACCAGTTCCCATGTGTACACGCGTGTCCTCGAGCACGAGATCGTTTTCCTTCTCCCGACCACCTAAAACAATCTTTGAAGGCGCTGAGTCCACCATCTCTTCTGCTAACTCAGAGGAAACCTTCACTATCTTCTCTCCACGATCAACTTTCGCTCCACCACGCTCGAAGATATCTAACGCCTCTTTCAGTTCCACCCGAACACCAATCTCTTCTAAAATCCTGAACGCGGTTTCGTGTATCCTTCCCACATCATAGGCTGAGAGCGGTTTGTATTGCCCCCCCGAGAAGCCTTTCTTTATCTCTCTTGCCATTATTTCACCTGTAATCACGTAAGTAATGACGGCAACGCTTATCCCTTCCCAAAACCGCTTCCCCTGCCTTCAACATGGAGATTACCGGCTTATCTGTCGGATCCAGCATAACCGCATCCAAATATCTGAGGCATGAAACGAGATATGCAGCCTCTAATAAACCTCTATTTGGCAGGTCTTGAGATATATTCGTCAGCCCAATTGTTGTTTTCATCCCTTTTTGCTTCAATAACTCTAAGGTCTCCAGCGCTATCAATCCATTCTCGCTATTTACCGATACAGGCAAAACCAGAGGGTCGAAATATATCCTGTCTTTCTCTATTCCTTCTTTTGAAGCCGCATCAAGAATCTTCTTGCATACTTCTAATCGACCCTCCGCGGAATCTGGGATTCCTGCCTTTTCATCTATTGCCAGTGCCACGCATTCACACCCATGCGCTCTTATCAGCTCTAAAAAAGGCTCCAACCTCTTCCCTAAATCTATCGAGTTAACTATCGTCTTATCCTTATCACCATCGCATACAGAAAGAGCAGCTTTTAAAATATCAGTCTCCGTTGTGTCTATACAGATGCAGACATCCATAACCTCTTTTATCGTCTCTATTACCCATTTCATCCCTTCTGCATCTTCTACGTAGATGTCTAAGCAACCCGCTCCGCGCTCTATCTGTTCCTTCGCAAATTCCTGAACATAAGTCTTATCTCGTGCTTTTATCGCTTCTCCTACTTTCTTTATTAACTGATTAATCCTTTCACTGATGACCAGCATAAGCACCTCAGTAATTACTAAACATCCAGTAGCTTTAAGTAAATATCTACAGAATTTTAAGTAGGTACGTGTCGCTCAACTTACATCCAGCATGGCGATGAAGCCGTGAGCAGCACCAACACCCTCTTGCAAGTCCACTTCAAGTTCTCTCAGCAAATAACCAAGTTGCGGCTCTATTAGGTTAGCTCGTGGGTTGCTAGTCTCCACCCACGCCTCGCTATCCACGATTTCTTCTATCTTCTCTTCCGCTTCCGAGCACGGGCTTGCTACTCTACTATCTGGAGAAAGCAACTCGTGTGTATAGCTTATCACGCTATTCCAGCGCATACAAAACTCCTCAAAGAATCTGTTCAACCTATTGAAGTCAGCACCCTCTTTCTTGTGATAGTCTATCAACAGTTGCTCTAAATCTGTTACGACATTCCGCTCAAACAGCGAGTTCACCATTCTCCGTATTGGCACACAGTATCTGTTGTAGTCGCCAGTCTCCATGTGTCTACCAACTAAAATAGACCTGTCAATGAAACCTCCTATCCTTATTCTCCTTGATGAAATCTCATTCGCTCTTTTCACCACCGCTTCTACTTCCTCCTTGCTCATCATCCTCATGGGGAAACTCTCGACATCCGTGTCACCGAAATACGAAATCCTGTAATCTACCCAATCTTCTTCTCCGGGATTCAGGTCCTCCCTATCCTGCCATAAACTCTGCCATTCATAAGAATATCTCCCCAGCCAATCGCAAATAACAACGCTCTTACCATTGCTGTGCTCCGCGACATCTGCTAACAGCCTCACACTTTCTTCGTTTCCATTGTGCGACATCGCGCCATAAGATGTGAAGTAAATATCATATGGGTCATCGTCTTTAAAGGGAAAACCGTTGCTGAAGCTTGCAACTTCAAAAGACATGTTTGTATGCTCCTTATATCTTCCCCTTGCTTCCGTTATAAAACTCTCGTTGATGTCAAAACCTTTACATTCTATACCCCCCTCGGGAATCAAATACTCGTAATTGGTGCTTTCATTTTCTCTTATACCCTTCAACAACTCATATCCGTCTCCGTATCCACACCCCATGTCCAGCACTCTTACCTTATCCTTTTCCCTTAATAATCTCTGGATACACGGCTTCACAGCAAACCTCGTTATCTCATCTTCCCACAAGACCCTTACATTATCGTATTTCCCTATCATCCCATTCCCATGCGTATATCTTCCACTTCTTATCGCATCATCATACACGTCTTTCACATCCACTACCATCAGCCCTTTTTTATCAACTCCTTAGCTTTATCAACGCCTTCAAAAGCATCATCACAGTAAATAGCACCGATTTCATC
This sequence comes from Methanosarcinales archaeon, assembly GCA_016649585.1. GTDB lineage: Archaea > Halobacteriota > Syntropharchaeia > Alkanophagales > Methanospirareceae > JACGMN01. Next base: position 9,083 of record JAENXH010000006.1, on the reverse strand, counting down.
CGCATACTCCTTTGAAACCGCTACTCCACCAACTAAAACGTTTTTCTCCAGCTTTTCCGCTCTTAATCTCTCTGTTACCACTCCCATATTTTCCATCGTCGTGGTAAGCAAAGCAGAAAGTCCTATGCCTATAATCTCTGCGTCCTCATTCTTTACTGTCTTAACGATCTCATCCGCAGAGACATCTGTACCCAGGTCTATCACATCGAACCCTGCACCTTTTAGCATCATCGCGAATATGTTCTTCCCGATGTCGTGTATGTCACCTTCTACCGTGGCAACAACAAACTTCTCCTTCGTTTTTCCGCCTTTCAAAAGGTGTGGTTCTAAAACATCTATACCCACAGATACCGCTTCTGCCGACGCCAGCATGTCTGGAACGAAGTATTCACCCGTCTCAAATTTCTTGCCCACCGTTACCATTGCATCGTTAATACTCTCTATTATCTTTTTAGGCTCAATTTTCCCCTTCAATGCCTCTTCTACTAATTCCGTCACCCCCGGTTCTCCAACGCTTCCTCCTTCGAGGTCCTCGTCTTCCTTATTCCTCCTTCCTTTTATCACGTTCTCTTTTATCTTCGCAAATAGTTCTTCTGAAATTTTTATCGCCTCCTCATCTTATCCTTTCCAAAACGTCAAATTTCGGGAATAGCTCTTTCTTTATATCCTCTGGAATCTCATCCACCTGAGTAGAAAGTAGTTCTTCTTTCCTCGCTCTCACACGTATCAAAGTTTCATTCCCGTCCCCCCCAAACGAATAGAATGGAATGAACGCACCCGAACGCATATATTTCCTCGCATATCTAGTGAACATCTTGTGTGATGTACCCATTACTTCTCTGATCTCTTCCAAACTGTCTCGCAACTCCTCTTCTATATTCTGCTTCCTTAACATTGATTTACAAAACCCTACATGCAGGTCATCCAGTATAAGCTGTTCAAAAGAGAGAGTATTCGTCCCTTCAAGCAATCCAAATGCGTAATGCACGTATTGAGCACCGGTGAGTGAGCTAAATAGATGAGACATCATCTTTTCCGCCGTAGCTTCTATTCCCGGAAACTTGGAATCCCCAACACCCGCAGCCGAATAACACGGTATGCCATAGTATTTGGCCATTTGAACGCCACCTATGTAATATTGGTTTGTCTCTGGAGCACCGTACATATTGTCCAGGTTATCCATCCGCACGCGAAGCGGATTACTGCCATAGAATACCGGGGTCCCCTCACGCACCAACTGGCTGAGTGTCACTCCAGCTAAAATCTCAGCATTCTGCTGTGCAACCATTCCAGCCTCTTGAATGGGCGCTGTGGAACCCCCCTGCGGTGAAACTGAAATCACCACGGGATAGCCCCGCCTTGCTACTTCTATCAAGTTCTGCGTGCTATCGCGGACAAATTGCAGAGGACTCTTCGTCACGCAAGCGATAAAAGATATTATCGGCTCTTTTCTACCTCCAGAAATAAGCTCTGCCATCTCTATTACGTCATCCAATTTGCTCGTATTCGTTAATCCTGCCATAACGTGCTTCGTTATATTGTTCAATGAGGCATAGACCTTATTCACGTCTTTGTTATCAGCGGTAATGTCCTCATCCTGTATGTTCACGTTTCGGATAAAGAAATCAATGTTCCCCAAATGCTCACACAAACGCGCTGACTGGCAGAGGTCTTGAACAGTCCCTCGCCTCCGCTGGAAAACCGGAAATTGCCTCTCAATTCCTGATTTCTTGCTTACAAAATCCTCCACATCCATATCTAAAATTACGTTTGTCTCCGAACCAGTGCCAAATCGCACCCTTGGCTCTTTGCCGTCTATAATCAGATTGTTCTCTTTGTTCCTTGCACCTAATTTTATTACTGAAGGTGCTTTCTTTACACATTCCTCTACAAGCCTCTCTGGAATACTCACTTGCCAATAACCGTCGTGTGCTGAAACATCCGCTCCGTTGTCCTCGAATATCTTCGACGCTTCTCCGTTATGCACTAGTATCCCAGGATCCGCTAAAATGGAAAGGGAAGCTTCGTGTATCCTATCCACCTCTTCTTTTTCCAATCTTTCATAAGGCTTTACCAGAACTCCTTCTCTCATTTTTCCTTCTCCAAATCATCCAAAAATTGTAGATATTCATCGCATACTCGCTCTGCCTCAAATTCTATCCACTCCTCTGGGAGGAGCTCCCATGGGAGATGAGGATCAACAGAAATAATGCGTGAAAAGTATTCATTCAGTTCAATTCCCTTCAAGAATGCATAGCTTGGGTCTATGCCATCCCCTTCTTCCACTTTCTTTTTTAGTTCTTCCAATTCATGCTTGTAAGTCGAGATAAATTTCTTGTATTGCCTCTCCAACCACTTAAGATCCCATATTTTTGGCACTAAATCCTTTATATCTTTGTTACTCTCGTATTTTGCGGTAAAAAACTCGACATAATCTTCAATTCCGTATTCACTCACTGTCTCCTTTATCTCTTCTCCCCTATCGTATGGGGAGATCATAACAGAGGAATGGAGGGTTCCATAACCCAGTGAAAGAAGCATCTTTCGCAAAATATCCCTGCTGTACCTGAATTTCTCAGGTATGTCAAAGGTTACGATGTGCCACAGACCATCCCAGTTCCTCTCACGCATGAGCAGCTTGTATTCTTTTAAGGTTATTGTATCCTTTCCGAGGTCAGTAAGGGAATATGACGCTTTTTTACCGCTCTTTCTACTTTCTACAAATTCTCCCTTCTTTAATCTCGATAAAGAGGTTCTTACTGACGCCTCAGACTCTTTAAAGTTCCTGAGTATTTTTATTAGCTTTTCTACCGGTACTTCCCCCTCTCTCAACAAAAGGCATAGAATCTTCTTTTCTAACGAAAACATGGTTAAATATCACTATATAATACATGTATAAATACGTTATCGATCACTAACGGAATGTAAGATATATATTCATGGCTTTGGGTCCTCAGGCTTATCCGCTTCGCTTTTTAGGTGAAAAAAGGCGGAAGAACAAAGCGATTTGGGGCTAATAAACTTTTTCATTTTGTAAAAATAGGTAGTGTCCTGATCCGTAACAGTTAATGGAGACAAAGAAATCCGTGCCAAGTCTATAGGCGGTCGGTTAATCATTCCAACATTGCGGGCGTAGTTCTTCTTTTGAACTCGTTTACGAAATTCCAGTAGAATTGAAACCGCTGGATTCGTGTACGATACATCCGTTTGGATCTACAATCATGCTTCCACCTAAACTAATTTTCTCATTATTCGAGCCAACAGCATTGGCTTTAAGTACAAACAGATTGTTTTCAACCGCTCTTGCAATCGGCAAAGCTCTATTTTTATTTAGTTTCCGTACCGCTTCGATTGGCTCATAAAATTGTGCCGCTAAGATGAAGATAGCATCTACTCCTAATGTTTTGTATTCATGAGCGAGCTTCGCGTCGTTTTGATCTCGGCAAATCAAATTTTGATGCTGATGAGATATACTTAGAAATAGTCGCCACATTAGCATTTATCTCATTATAAAGCGTGACAAGTGCAACAGCAGAGCAGCCTTCATGAATTAAGGCTCCTTCCTACTTCTACGTATCAGAACTCCACCTTCAATGTAACTATCTCAAAGGGGTTTACCGTCAATGTTATTCTCTTACCTTCCTGCTTCAGCCCTTTTGCCACTTCTTCGTCCTCTTCTTCCAGCATGTTCACCACCTTGACTTCTTTTGGCTCTCTGAACAGAGTTATTTCAGTATCCGTTTCTCTCCCCTTCGTCTCGTAGAATCTTAGAATAACGCCATCTTCATCCTCTGCCCTTTTCAGTGCGGATAGAATCACACTTTCCGGGTCTATTTTCAAGAAAGACCGTTTAAAAGGAAGTTTTACACCTTTCGGTATCTGCATAGCATCCAAATCAGTGTTGAACTCAAGAGCATGCTTGTAGGATGCAGCTTTCCGCCAATCGCCTTCGTGTGGATGAATAGAATAGTGGAATACGTATTTTCTCAACTCTTGTGCTTCGGGAACCGGTATTGCAGGACCGGTCTTACCATCAGAGGAGAGCATTGGAACGCTTCTGAGCAGTGTTAAATAAACGCCCCCGTCTTTTACCTCATTCTCCGGTATCCCCCTATGAATTACGGTTAACCCCTTCTCTCCGTCGGAATAATCAAGCCACCTTAGCGAGGGAAATACACCACGGGGCTCTTCAACCCATTTCTCTCCCTCTTCTTCTTCTTCCTGGGCGCATCTAATTTCGCTTTTCGGACGGTAAACAGCGCCAAATTGAGTACCGCAGACATAATCATCAGATTTTATGTTTGTGGAGAACCTGACCCTGAGCCGTGCTCTCGGATGCTTGTCCACTACAGTCGTGATGAAATCTATTCTGGGAATGTCCTTGTACACAACTATTTTTTTTGTGCACTCCAGGAATTTATGTCGCCATATAAGCGGCTCCCGTTTTTCCGTCAATCGGTACGGCCATCGCAAGGAGAAATAATCGCTCTCGACGTTGATAACTCGTCTCAAAGGGCTTTTATCTATGTAAAAATTCTTCAGCCTGAATGCACCATACTTCACACCTTCTCCTGTTTCTGTTCTCCAGGGGATACATAACGTCTGCCTGTGGTAGTAAAGGTCTCCTGTTTCTTCTTCGAGCACGAGCTCATTCGCTTTACAAGCTGTACTGCATGCCGCCTCTCCTTTGTGAAGCACGTCAATCAAGCCCGTGGTAGGGTCAACTTCAACCCCGAAGAATCTGTTTTCTATAGTATTTCCATGTATCCTGATAAATTCGGGGTCAAAAGGGTAATGTCGTGGCTCACGCTCAAGGATTTTATACACCTTATAGCCCATCGCTGGAACCGTAGGGACAAATCCTATTCGCACGTATTTCAGTGAATCATCATCATACCTCGTAAAACGTATGACCTCAACACCAATTTCCTCTTTATCACTTTTCAACCCTCCAATCGCTACCAGTTCTCCCTTCTCAAAATTCAAATCCATCTCTAACCAGTTCTTAACTTCCCACGAGAGTGAGTTGAATACAACTATATCTCCGCTTACAGCTCTCTCTCCGCCATCCTTAGATTCCTTCTCTATTATTAGAGAGAGTATGCGAGGGCAGAGGGTGAGCATATAGGTCTTGAGGAAGCTCAGGTATTGTTTCACTTCATCGTAACCACGGTCCATCCCCGTTCCTGGAATTACATCATGAAAAGCGATGAACAAGATTTTTCGCCAACTCTCTCTAAGCTCATCAGAAGGATAGTAGCTATTCAGTAGTGAGGATAGAGTGCCCCATCGCTCGACACAACCCAACCAATTTTCGTAGTGGCAAAGCCCCTGCTTTATCCACATCCTGCTTGAGCAGCAATCAGGAAAAATCTCGGAATACTTCCCTGAATACATCTCGCCCTTCCGGACTTCCATCTTAAGGTTCAGGTCTTCTATCTCTTTTTCCAGAGCTTCAAAGAATTCCCGTGGCGTTGCAACCTTCATCAACGCTTTTTCCCCACTATTCTCATTCCACGCCTTCACGACATCAGGTGTTTCAGGCTGCGGCATTGTAACTCCACTACCGGAAGGCATCAAGATCTGAGAGGTCGCTGCTCCATCCTTGAGTTTCTCATAGCTCTCATCCAGCTTTGTCAAGTCCAATCCTGCTCTGTATCCCAAGGGCATCCAGTGTGTTAAAATCTTTGTTCCATCCACTCCCTCCCACAGGAATTCCGTAGGTTTGTTCTTCGGTATTCCCCTTCGGAAAGCGACATATTTGTATCCCGATTTTTTGTAGATTTGCGGGAGCTGAGCATTCAAGCCAAAACTGTCTGCTTGCCACATTACCGGAACATCAACCCCAAACTTTTCCTTTACATATCTCTTACCAACCAGGATTTCTCTTATCAACGTTTCTCCATCCGGAAGCATTGTATCTGCCATCAGGTATTCACCGTCAGCAATCTCTATCTTGCCTTCTTTGATCTGCTTCGTAATCTTTGTGAATAGCTCCGGGTACCGCCTCTCCAACTCTTCCAGCAGAAAGGTTTGCTCTATGAGAAACTTAAAATCGGTCTTTTCAACAAGCTCAGCCACCTCTTTCAGAATGAGCAGCATATTGATGTAGAAATAGTCCTCCTTCGTGAAGGACCAGATGGCATCATAATGCGTGTGCGGAACAAGGTAAATCGTATCCTTCCCTTCTGTCTTCTTCTTGGCCATAGCCTTCATTCCACTACCAACTCACTCATTACTTATAAACTTTTCCACGACTTCAACCCAGCCTTCGGGTCCCCCGCCCTTCGCTTTATAAAGGTTTTGCAGAGAAATATCAAGCCACGTGCCCTTTTTGTTCTTTACCAGAGCTGGCTGCTCCACCGCGTTCAACATCGGAATATCATTCCTGCTATCTCCAACACCTATAGTCTTCACCACTCCATATTCCTTCTCGAAGAGTCCCGTGAGAATCTTCACTGCTTTACCTTTGTCCGCATCCTCCCCGTGAATGTTGTAGTATCGTCCACCGTGAGTAACAGCAAAACCTTTCTCTCTGATTCTCTCGAACAAAACTGCCTCTTTCTCTCCCGGTTCATCAAAGATGAAACTCTCGTTGTATTCCTTCTTCTTTGCACGTTTCGCCTCCGCTACAGTCAAATTAGCATCTTTTGCAACTTCTTCTGCGGTCATATCACCAAACCCCGTTATTTTGAACGCAGTTTCCTCCCTGATCGCTTGTAAGGCCGCTCTTAGCTCCCCATACGAAGCGCCGAGCGCGATAACACAGTAATTGTTCCGCTTCTTACAGTCAAACCTGAACGAGAAGTAATTCTTGGGGATGAAGATTGCACCACCATTATCCACAATAAAAGGGTCATCTATTCCCAAAGTTTTCCGGTAATATTCGTTCTCTGTAAATGTCTTCGCCGTGCAAAATATAATCGGGACATTTCTCTTCTTCAATGCGTCCAGAGCCGGAAGAGCTACATCGTAAGAGTAGTCGAAGAGATCCAGCAGGGTACCATCGAGATCTGTGAAAAGAACTTTTTTCATTGCCCTACCTATAACGTTCGAACACTTTCTTCTTCTAAATATTCTTCCTTTTCCGCTTCACACTCGGTAATCCCTTGTTTACATCTTGTAAATGTTTCTGCAGTGCTTTCAAGCAATTTCACAAATCTGTGTGTATCAATTTCTCCAATAGGGGGCATTATGATGTTCTCTTTTGGCTCATCAAACTCCAGAAGATCTCCCAGCTCCTCAAGCACTTTTGACCGTACAAGATCATTGCAAAGTTTACAGTAGTAAATCGTTTGGAGTGAGCCAAGCAGCATGTTATTAACATGCTCATCTCCTTTTTCTTCGTGTATGTGTGGATTTAACGTTTCGATCTGAAAGATCTCAATTCCGGCATTTGCAGCATCTGCATCTGTAATACATTCAGCATCCAACCCAAACCCATCAAACAAACAGATGAAGTGATAAGGTTCAACTGAGTAGCCGGCCGAGTAGCTCAATATGTCCGCGAGCTTTGTTGTCAGCGCATGCTCTCCTGCATTTCCGGTTATCACAACTCTGGTTTCGAATCCTACGCGTGTTGAGATTAAGAGATTGATATACTTATTTGTAGTCTCACTTACCCGACCCCATTTTTGGAAATAAAGTTTGTCTTCCACCACCTTTGGCTTATATCTCCAGTGTAGTCGCACCATGCTGTAAGGCGACTCAGCCATACAGAATCCCGCTGCATAATCCATTACATATTCACGCACAGAACCGGGGATGTAGTTGTCGGCATCAGCAAATCCAATGAAATCCTTCCCAAGTGATTTCGCAAGCAGCATACCGATGATCATACCCTCCGCCTTACCATCCCTGACTACTGTATCCTTATCAAGGATATAATCATATCCTGCTTCATAAAACGCAAAGCCCAAATCAGGGTCTTTTTGGTGTACAATAAGTATCTCCTGCTGCGTCAAATCGTGGAGATTTTTTACCATATCTTTCTCCATTTTGTACGTGTCTGGTGCGTCCCTTCTGCTATTCGATACCACAATAACCGAGCAGTCAAAGGGAATAGCTCTTAGAACACCCTCCAGTAAATGTATCTTTTCATCCTTTACGGGTACGATGATAGCAAAACGCCTGAAAACATCTTTGATTTCATCAAACGGGATGTCTTTTGCCCGTGAATTTGCAAAGCCACCGGAATCAATCTTTAAAATACGCTGCATCTCATGAATTTTCACGGAGCCAAATATCTCCGTATGCCTTGGCATCTCGATGAGCATTTATAACACCTACTGTTATGTTTATTTTTATATTATAAGTGTGTATTGCTAATGTAAGTAGAGGCAGAAGAAATGGCACGTTCACACGGAGAGAGGAAGCACACGAGGTATAAGTTGAGTAAGAGAAAGCGGGAGCGGGGGCTGTCTCCGATAAGCAGAGCTATTCAAAGCTTTGCATCCGGGGAACAGGTGCATATCCGTATAGACCCAAGCGTTCATAAAGGTATGCCACATCATAGATTTCACGGCATGACTGGCACGGTGAAAGGAGAGCGAGGAAGAGCGTACATCGTGGAGGTATCAGGCGGTAAGAGACAGCGTAAAAAGGAGTTATTCATACGCGCCGAGCATTTGAGCCCGCAAGTCATGTAATGTAAGTCACAAGCTCCGGCGAGTGCGCCAAGTTCCAAATAATTTATATCTAATATAAAAATTTCTGTGGTGTTTTATATTTGGTTAGATTTCACCTTCTGTAGATATAACTAAAATATATAGCAAATAGAGGGGTGGGTGAAGAGATTGAGCTACGAGTTAGGAGTTGCTTTTCTTGCTCTGGTAGGCTGTTTTATAGCGTTCTTCTATCTAACGGGCTTTTTTGTGGGCGGTTTAGGCTCTCTTGCTAAACGTTTCAATGTGCCTGAATCAGTTGTAGGTGCTTCTGTGGCCGCAATAGTAAGCAGTGCGCCGGAAATGGGGGCTTCGGTTTTCTCGGTTGTGGAAGGGCATCCGGACATTGGTATGGGGACAATCGTAGGCTCAGCGATCTTTAATATATCTTTATTACTTGCCTTCTCGCTCTGGGTAAGA
>JAENXH010000069.1 GCA_016649585.1 Methanosarcinales archaeon | reverse complement strand
CTCCCAGCCTGCCGGGAACTCCTTGTTGATGTCTAACAAGAACCTTCTGTCAATTGCATCCGCAAGGTCGTCATCACCGGTAAATATCTTTGAGTACGAATCCGCGACTAATGCTGGCTTGGTCTCCACCATGTGCTCCTGGATGGTTGCCGCACCAGGTAAGGCGTGGTTTATCACTTCCATGTAATTGTTTATGGTATCTGGCGTGACTTCCTTGCTCAATCTCGTCTCCAGAATCGCGTGTGCGTCATCCATACCGAGGATGATTGTCCTCCTCATGTCATCATGGCACTGCTGCATTGCGGCATTATTCACCCAGTGCAGGTCATCGTGGTTGACCATGATGTCCGTGTGGTTCATCATGTAAGGCATCAAGAATCTCTGCCCTTGCGGCATCCCCACGTCAGGATTATATGCTGGAGTTCCGGAAACACGACTCTCTACGATCTTCTTCGCGTCCTCTATAAACTCCCTCTTCCTCATTCCTCCTTTCTGCTCGATACCGCCGTACACGTAAAACTTCGTCTTGGTGCTCTCGGGCTTCTCGGCGAACTTATCCGACATCGCTTTCAAGAAACTATGTTCTAAATTTTGAACTGGCATTTTTCTTTTCCTCCTTGTTTACTCCACTCCACCTCTTGGAGTGTACAGCTTCAATCCCTTTACGCCTACGTCCTTATTCCCTGCAATGTCTGATCTCGCTATGAATGGCTGGAATCCACCCCAGGTCCTGTTCCAGTGGATCTCGGATATGACGTCAGCCACTTCGGGGTCGTCTTCTTCCATCCAGACACCGCCCTGAGCATTTCTGAACGTCGTTGTCCTCTTCCTTAATTCGTCCTCTGAGAGTGGCTTTCCTAATACCACTTCCTTGTCCATTGCACCGCCGACCATGTCCTTCACGTATTTTATGTCGCCGTTCGGGTCACGTGACCATCTCCTCAGCGCATCGAACATTACTCCGTTCTCATCCAATCGAACGGAATGCCCGTGAACAGTCCTTCCTCTCAGTCCGGTCCTCGCAGTGTCATACGTCTCATTGTCCATGTACTCTTTGGCTATCGCCTCGACGTCTCTTTCTCGCGCTTCTACGATCGTCCTCCCTGACAGCACACCGGGGTCCACACCTCTGTATCTGGTGAACCACATCATCGGTCTGATTCTTGGTGTTGCAGGTGCGAAGAACATCGAGTCGGTGAATTGCACGTATCGAATCCTGTCGCCTGCCGCTGCTCCTGGCGTGGGCTTTACCATCTCGCGAACAGAGCATTCTGGCTCTTCCATCTCCTCTATTGGCGGATGAATACTCTTGTAAGCTTCTCCAGGTGCGCGGTGTCCGAGCATTCTCACTATATCTTCCTCTGCTATATCCCGCAACTTCTCTAACTTCTTGGAGGGATCCATGAACTTTCTGCGGTTTTCTCCTACTAAACTACTTCCAGGTGTATATTGTGGCATTTTTTTCTTTCCTCCTTTACATTATCTCCTTTGCGCCTTCCGCGACTGCTTTCATTGGCTCTGCAAACTCAGGTATCGAACCCAGCACTTCTCCATACAGACCTGACGTCCTTGACGGCGCGAAATACTGCGTGTCTGCGTCTATGCACATCGCAGCACAGAAGCACGGTATGAACTGCCCCTTAGCATGCCTCGTAACGATGTGGTTCCCGTGGAATACACCAGGTCCGCCGCCTCCATAAATGGAGTGCGAGAAGAACGAACTCGATACCGATGCTCCCTGTGCCTTTCCGTAGTCAACGCCCGGAAGTCCGGTATCATGCTCCAACATCTCGTTGAAGTACATGATGCTCGATGGCACCGGCTGTCCAGCACGCATTGCAGCACAATTCACCATCACCGCAGCAAGCATTCCCGTTGAGGCGTAGGCATTCCACATCTGCAAATCGTCCGTGCCAAAGACCGTATAGCCAGATCCCAGCTTCGTCTTCGGCTTTGCCACGCCATCCGCTTTTGCCTTCTCCACCAGGGCATACACGACATCTCCAAGCGTTCCGTCCTGTCCATTCTCCTTTATGAGGTTGAACAGCATGTTGTTCGCATTCAGCCCCTCGTACGCAAAGTCCAAGAGATGACCACGCTCAAAAGGACCTACCGCATCGCCCATCTCATAGCACGCTGACTCTTCCAGTACCATGGACAGACATGCTCCGGGCATTGCTCGCTTCCGTACCGTCGCTGCAATGTGGTTCACCGGGATATTCCTCAGGGTATATCCTGGCCCCTCATTACTTATCGGCACGTCCACCAACGTCGCCACGACAGAGCCAGTCATTGCCGGATCCTGCGGGTACATCCCCCATACAGCCCCCTTAATGTCCGACGCCTTCCACATGTCCACATCAAAGGTGTCAATTAGGGCTTGCGTCAGTGCCGCACAGACGTTTGTCCGTGCAGCCGAGTAGTCCGCAAGGATTCTCGCCGAAGGCACTTCGACCAATAGCCGCTTTCCACCAGCCAACAAATCTGCTCTGGTCTCGTCTCCTGCTTCGACCTCGAGCATGTCCTTCATCTGGCTCGCGATCGCTTTTCCTTTACCCACGATGTCCAGGTCCATGCCCTTGTTCCGTATGATCATCTGTTTGCCTGCGATTGCGCCTGATGATATCCGCTTCTCCAGTCCTGCTAAATCAACAGCCGCTAACCGAGCCACTAAACCGCAGATCTTCCTTATCGCGGGGTTTCTCAGAGGGCTGAGCGCAGTTATCGGTACGTCGCCCAATAGTTTGTTGCCTCTATCGTCGTATAAGTCTACTTTATCCTCTATCTTAGCCATAACTTCTTTATCCTCCCATTTTTATTACCCACATAGGGTAAGTATAGGATAACATGACAGGTACTTAAAAGAGTTTCGCTTTATCGCAGCTATCCAAAAATGATAAATGGAAGATATTACAATTAATATGAAATTAACATTTATTCGAACTAATTAGGGCAGTAGTATGAAAAGCGCACTGATTTTAGACTTGCCGTTCAAGGAGCTTCGAGAGTTATGCACTTATCTTCCCCCTTCGCATAACATCAATTCCCCCTCTTTATTGGGTTTGATGCTCAGATTGACAAACCCTGCTTCTGAAAGCGCTTCTTTTATCCGTTCCGAACTGAAATATTTCTTCGCATGCGCGTGACTGCTTGTTTGCACGACACCGCCTACCCAGTCAACAATAAAAATCTTCCCGCCTTCTTTCAGCACACGTCTCGCCTCTCTCAAAGCTTCTCGAGGGTTTTGGATTTCATGCAGCGCTTTGAGCGAAACCGCAAAATCGAATGTATTAGTCGCAAAAGTCAGCTCCTCCGCAGATTGTACCTCAAACGTGACTGAAGAAGTTTTCATTCGTGCTTTTTCTACGTTCGCTCGCACCGGATCAATCCCGGTTACAGCACAGCCCGTCTCCTCGCTTAAATAGACCGCAAGCTTTCCCGTGCCACAGCCAATATCCAGTATCTTCAAACTCGCGGTCTTCGACTTTGTCTTCTCTTTCTCTCGTTTTAGCCGCTCACATAATTCAGTCACCAATTCTACTTCATTCGCTAATACGCCCATCTTAATTAAGTGATTACTTACTCAATCAATATCCTGTGTAGTGATTTGTATAAATTTGCATTTTGCATTGAGCCATTGCGCTTGACTCCTATCACCGTATCCTTTCCGCATTCGTATAGACATTCATCTTTTCGCCCCTCACGAATCCGATAATGCATAAACCCGTCTTCTCCGCAAGCTCAACCGCCAAACTCGTTGTCGCACCACGCGATGCAAGAAGAGGAATATTTGCTACCGAGCACTTCAACGCCATTTCCGACGAGATTCGACCCGTGCTCGCAACAAAGGTCTTTTCAAAATCTATATCCTTGATTAAGCCGTAGCCTATCACTTTATCAAGTGCGTTATGCCGTCCTATGTCCTCTGCTATGCAAATCTGGACGTATTTGTGAACGTATTTGTCAAATAATCCGACCAGATGCACACCCCCTGTGATTTCGTGCACCTGAGAATGTAAAATGGATTTTACCCCTGCAATTATATCGCCCACGTCAATTTTCACGCTGGAACGTATCTTCGGTAATTTTGATTCGTCCAAGAACGAAGACCCGGTGCCGCATCCACTCACAATGATTTTTCTTGCCGCTAAAACTTTTAGAGGATGGGTTATTATCACGTTTGCAGTATTATCCGCGAGCTGCAAGGACTCTATTTCATCAATGCTTTTTATAATACCTTCTGCGACGAGATGCCCCATGACAAATTCTTTCTTCATGTGCGGGCTTATCATTGCGGTTACATAGTGCCGACCATTAATGGAGATGGATAACGGCTCTTCCTTTATGACCTCATGCTTCTCCTCAACGAACGTATCTTCACTGATTTTCCGGCATTTTACCTCTTTTAACATTTCCATTACACCACCTTTGCGATCCCCTCAACCAGCTCTAAAAACGTGTCAACCTCCTCTTTAGTATTGTATAAATATACAGAAGCCCTGACCGTTCCATCATCCAGTCCTAAATAGTGCATCAACGGCATGCAGCAGTGATGTCCAGACCGCACCAGTATATCAGAGGCTTCGTCGAGCATTAACGCAATATCGTGCGGATGCAAGCCCTCAACAGTGAAGGACACCACGCCAATTCTTTCGCTCAGATTCGTGGAGCCGTAAACCTGCACCTTCTCTATGCCTAACAATCCTTCTATGAGTTTCTTAGCCAAGCGCTCCTCGTGAACTCTTATTCTCTCCATTCCCACGTCATTCAGATAATCAACCGCCCTTCCAAGACCAATCCCTCCTGAGATATGTGGTGTACCTGCCTCAAATCGCTCATAGCCACCTGTTAGGGTGTAATCGTCCCGGGATACAGTTTCGATCATCCCGCCACCAAAAAAGGTAGGCTCAAGTCCGTCGGGATCCCTCATCCAGAGGACGCCTGTTCCGGTCGGCCCGAGCATTTTATGTCCTGAAAAGGCAAGGAAGTCACAACCAAGCTCTTCTACATTTATCGGGATGTGGGGCACGGACTGAGCACCATCAACGAGGAATAAAGTGTCGTTGCCACCGCCCGTCTCTTTGCAAATCGCTGCCATCTCTTTAATTGGCGAAATCGTACCCAGGACATTTGATACCTGTGTTACCGCAACCAATTTCGTTCTGTCGCCAATAGCATGCTCGAAATCAGAAATGTCAAATATCCCACTCTTGGAGGGCTTCACGATCTTCAGACTCACGCCCTTCTCTTTCAATCTCAACCACGGGAGGAAATTAGAATGGTGCTCCAGCAACGTTGTTACTATTTCGTCACCTTTCGTCCATCGAAGCCCGTATGCAACCATATTTATGGCTTCCGTGGTATTCTTTGTGAATATCACCTCTCCCTCTTTAGCACCAATGAATTCCGCTACTTTGCGGTGTGCGTTTTGATACTTCTGTGATGCAACCTGTGATAAGCGGTGAACGCCACGCCCTACATTCGCATTATACTCACGGTAATAGCTCAAAACGGCTTCTAAGACTGGCTCGGGTGTGAGGCTCGTTGCTGCACTGTCCATGTAAATTATATCCTTCAGTATAGGAAAATCCGCTCTTATTCTTTCGTTCATGTCATGGACACCATCCTTACACTATTATTTCCCGCTATCTTTATCTATAATAACATACAACTATCCGTACATAGTAAAAGTGGTAAACTTTAGATTGCCTCATACTCGGAGGAGATGCTTCTGGTAGGGTATCAATACACACAAGAAGGGATGGTACGTATGAAAGTTACGGTAAGATTCTTTGCGCAATTCCGTGAAATTGTTGGGGAAAAGCAGAAAGAGGTAGAGATAGAGGACGGTAGGATGCTGCACGATATTATATTCCGTTTGAGAAATGAATATCCAGACCTGAAGAAACAGAAGATAATACTATCGCTGAACCATAAATATGCTCACCCGGAGGAGATACTAAAAGATGATGATGAGATTGCTCTTTTTCCGCCGGTAAGTGGAGGATGATGAGAAGATGATTACGAAAGAGGATTTCTCGATTGATGAACTTGTAAGGAAGATGAAAAAGCCGGAGATGGGTGCTATCGTGACGTTTTTAGGCGTGGTACGAGGGGAGGGGGAGATAAAAGGGATGAACGTGGAGGTATACGAGAAAATGGCGGTGGACGAGCTGGAGAAACTGGAGAGAGAGGCTCGTGAAAAGTTCGAGGTCGAAGCAGTGGAAATCGTTCATCGAGAAGGTTCACTCAAAGTCGGTGATAACATCGTTGTCATTCTGGTGGGTGCGAAGCACAGAAAGGAGGCTTTTCGGGCTTGTGAGTACCTGATAGACGAGTTAAAAGAGAGAGTGCCTATCTGGAAGAAAGAAGTGTAGCGTCGGAAATCGAAACAGATGTTAATACATTTATCTGGTATCATATCCAAACTGTACATTGTGGATGTCACAAAAATGAGAGCCGAGAAGATAAAAGAAGCGGTAAGAGATGGCTATGCTAAAATAGCCAAAAAGGAGCGTTCTTGCTGTGCTACCGTGGATTTCTGCTGCGGAAGCACTGACTTGGCAGAGGATATCAGCAAGAAAATAGGTTACAGTGAAGAAGACCTGAAAGCGGTTCCTGAAGGTGCGAACCTTGGTCTTGGATGTGGTAATCCTGTCGCTCTTGCCTCTTTAAAAGAAAGAGAGACCGTTCTTGACCTTGGATCCGGTGCGGGGTTCGATTGCTTTCTCGCGGCCGATAGAGTGGGGACGGAGGGCAGAATAATTGGTGTTGATATGACACCAGAGATGCTCGCGAAAGCCAGAGAAAACGCTGAGAAAGGCAATTACGATAATGTAGAATTCAGGCTGGGAGAAATTGAAAATCTGCCTCTTGCCGATAATTCTGTTGATGTTGTTATTTCAAACTGTGTGATCAACCTTTCACCTAACAAAGCAAGAGTATTTAAAGAAGCTTTCCGGGTGCTAAAACCCGGCGGACGGTTGATGATATCCGATATAG
>JAENXH010000068.1 GCA_016649585.1 Methanosarcinales archaeon | reverse complement strand
TTATAATAGCAGTTACATCCTCTTTCTCTACTATCCTTGCATTCTCCATCTTGACGGCGGTCATCAAGCCAACGAGTTCGCCTAACCCTTCTTCCTTCGCAAAAGAATCGAAGAGTGCAATAGCATTTTCGTTAAAGTCATTGCTTACTGTAACATTGAGTATCGTTTTCGCCTTTACGAAACCCCCGTTATAAACTGCGGAACTCAGCACGTTGAAATCTCCGTGCACGGCGATATATTCTTGCGTTTTCTCTATTTCCATTTCCATGTTAGTTACTCAAAACGTTTTTGTACTTTTAAAAAGAAACCTTTGCTAAATAAACAGTTTAAATGCCGGTATCCAGTCATAATAAACCCTCCCATTTGCATCTATGAACTCAGTGCAGTTTATCCAGCCGTTTGATGTTAACAGTGCGGGTGTTTGGTGAATCTGTGGATAAGAGCCAGTGCGAATACTGTAGTTGTATGTTTCGCCTTCAAAAAGAGTGAACGTTTTGTTAAAAGAGATGTTATTCCAATCACCGTCGTAGCCGTTCCAGGTTGCAGTCGCGTTTAAGGTCAAGTTCCATATCCTTGCGTATTCAGTATGCCCACCAGTTCCAGAGCAGGGGAGAGTGTAAAGTTTAGACACACTAACAGATTCATTTAGCTTTATTGTTCCATTGTGTGTTCTGGAGATGCTTGGGTATGGATTAAGCGGTTTTCCAGTATCGAAGATCGCTTCAGGACCTTGACATTTACAAGTATAATCACAGTTTGAATCAGTGCCACTCTCCTCTCCCGGTTGTTTACCGTCACAATAAACATCAGCGTTACAAATAGAAGAGTTACAAATTCTGGTATCAGAACAAGTGCCACCATAACATCTCTTCAAGGTATTGTTCACTGTGCAACCGCAATCAGACCCGTATGGCTTGTTCCGCGTCGTTCCGGTATCGATCCACTGTGTATCGGTAACGATAAAGGAGCAGTTACCGTTATCACAGAAGTAATCGTAATATTCCTGTTCCTGCTGCTCCTTCTCGGTACATGCAGTATCGTTAACCCACTGCGTATTGCTGGTATTGACCCAGCCGTCGTTGGCACTGCAGTTCTCTATCATCACCCGGTAATGACCTGCCGGACCCCACTGGCTATCATTATTCTTCGCCCGCGCATGGAAGTACCAAGTGCCGGATGTCAGGTTAGTGTATGATGTAGTATTTTCTGTTGTATCGCAAGTTTCATCTGGTGCTGTCGTAGACGAATTGTCTAAAGTATAACTATAGCAAGCGATTCCAGATGGATCTGAGGGGGTTGTCCAGTTAAATGTTGCATTTCTGTTGCAATACCGTGTGTCCTCATCGGGATGTGTGGAAGAAGAGATAATGGGTGCTGATGAGGCTACAACCAAAACCAAGGATTCATTCGGAATGAAATTGTGCTTCGTCACGGTGGCGTTTAACACACCAACACTCAGTGAAACCAAAAAACTCACATTACCTGATGAATCTGTCGCGGAAACATTATAAATGTCGTCATCACTCTTCATTATGCACACAGTAGCGTTCTGCACGGGTTCCGTTCCGTTTAATACCTGAACGATAATCTCTTGAGTGATGTTTGCCGTTATCTCAGACGGTTTGTGTATTGTGAAGTTTTGTGGAGTCTCGGTCCAGATCGGTAGTTCCGGGTCGCCCAATAGATTTATTGCATACTGGAGCCATCTCATTCCATTCCCATCTTGCTGTGACAAGCTGATGTAAGCAACCTTTGAGTCCGCAACCGTCTCTCCCAAATGATAGAGATTATCGGCGAATAACGAGTTGAAAAACTCTTGGTCATACAGATCAGATGGCCCCTCACCGGGGTACCCCACTATGAAAAAACCGTATCTGCTGTTGCCGATGTATGAAACGGTGCCGCCATTTAGATTGTTCATGAAATGTTCTGAGAGTGAATTTGAATCGAATGCATTAGAATAGCATGAAATCGTATACAAGATAAAATTCTTTGGTGAGTTATATAAGCCATCGGCATCACTTCGATATATACAGCCTGAGCCAACACAAAAACAACCGGTATTTCCATGCCCTACATGATTGACAATATGTGGTCCAGCATTCATCTCATTTATCGCTATTTGTCGAGAGATATTATCATACATCTCATACTTCTTCGTTATCGGATCATATTTTGGAGGAATATAAACGGTGTCTATTATGTTCTTTGCAGCGCCACCCCAAGTAACCGGGTCATCCCATAGTTTTTCTGCCAGAAATAGCATATCGAGTTCATAATCTATCGGTGGATTCTTCTCGTATTGCAGCGTCTTGTTAACGAATGTCTGTGCTTCAGCAATCGTATTCACTGGTGCTCTTCCCACAAATACGTCTGGATACAAATTCACATAATCTGCCACTTCTCCATAAATTGAATCTCCATCGGCGTTCCAATTGCCATCTAAGTCCGAGTAATACAGATCAGTAGGTATATTATAATCTACCCAGTAATCACCTAATGCCGCTTCGCCACTCACATTCCCATACGCGCCCCGGTGCTGGACGACATCCGTATCACCGCCCAGAAGAATCCATTCGGTGTTCCAAGTCGTAATTGCATATTTTATGAAGTTCCTTATCTCCTCCTGAGTATCATTTCCTGAATAATTGGCTTCAATCGAAGAGACGGTCACGACTTTAGCCGGAACTCCCTTTTTCGTCTTCCAATCCGCCAATGGCTGAAAAGCCTCTTTCATTACATCGTTTGTGATAATCACGTACTTTACGTCGTCATGAGCACCCGTAGACCGAACGAAATTTTGATATGTATCAACGCTATCAGGATTTGAGACTGTTTTCTTTACAATGGATGTGAATCTACTGTTTCTAGAGGCGGCTGTCACATCCTCATCTAGTGCCTCTGGTGTCGCTGTATAGTTAATGCAAAGCGTTATATTCGTGTAGAATACCAGCTTCTTCTCTACAGGGACATATTGGATGGGAAAAAGCACGAGGCTTACTATTTTATACCCTCTCAGATTTCCTTCACCAGTATATCTAACAATATCCCCTGGATAGCTATCAGAGGATGAGTACACCGATGCTTTTTGTGCTACAAATCTCGTTTCATTCTGGTAAGTAAGCGAAGAAGTGGGAACCGGCGGCTGCGCTGGCAAGATCGTATATTCGCCTTCTATCTCTCTGTCCTTGGAAGATACTACCGAAATGCCCGTTATTTGTGCTGTTGGTGGTATAACGAGATATATGCTTTTCATTGGAAGTGCTGGCTCGCCAACGCTCCTTTTGAGTTGGCAGCCTTTTAGTTTGACGAGGTCATAGTTTTCAAATGTGTATGATGACAGGTCCGAGGCATTGAATTCCATATTTGTTGCAATTTTTTCGTCAATCGAATTTTTCTTTATTGCATTTTGTATTTCTGCCACTTTTGCATCTTCTGCTGTCGTGGCACTTGCAACCGCTGTAATAGCTAAAAAGAAGAGAAAAATAATGCAAAGCCCTATGAAAATATGCTTGCAGTTTTCACGTGTCATAAGCCTTATACCCTTTCAATGGTGCTCTTATAATTATATATATGAGAATATCTCTAAACGTTTATTTGTCTATAAGCGTAAAGGGTGCGTTATATAGTGAACGGAATGAACTATGTCTCAATGAAAGCAAGATTGATGAAACACAAGTATACAAACGGAGCTAACACCAGATAAAAAGTTGACTGATATCGGCTGTGTAATTTTTACCAATAACTCCTCTCAGTGCTCCTACTTAAAAGGAGTGTACTCTTAACCACACCTGTTGAGATTGTTTTTAACGGAATGGGCAGCCAACAAAGCTTAGATAATCAATTACGAGACGACGATAACCAAAAGGAAAATTCCTAAAAAGTTTTTTGTAAACGCGTCTTTTAAAAAATAAAAATATTCCTTTCCGTAAGCGTTTTTAAAAAAAGAAAGGGTTTATTTAAGACGGTGAATACCAAATACACTGCAAACAGGGTGATGGTAGTAATGGAAATGAAAAAAACCATAGAACGAATCAAAGCACTGGACGGAACAGCGATGCGGATCGCCAGAGAAAGACAAGATAATCTCACAAAACCCACGAACAGCTTGGGAACCTTAGAATACATATCCATACAAATTGCAGGAATCACGGGCAATCCCACGCCGAAGATAGAGGACAAAGTGATTATCACGATGGCAGGGGACCACGGCGTTACGGAGGCGGGAGTGAGTGCATATCCCAGCGAGATTACTGGTCAGATGATTTATAATTTCCTTAACGGTGGTGCTGCAATAAATGTATTGGCAAGACACGTGGGTGCACGAGTTGTTGTAGTTGATATGGGCGTTGCTACGGGTATAGAAAGCGAAACGCTAGTTGATAAGAAAATCGGTTATGGTACCGCGAATATGATAAACGGACCTGCAATGACGTATGAGGACGCAGTGAGGTCTATCGAAGCGGGCATAGAAGTCTTTGAACTCGAAGCGGAAAAGGGCGTGGATATTGTCGGCGTCGGGGATATGGGCATTGGAAATACAACGCCAAGCAGTGCCGTTGCCGCGGTAATAACAGGAGAAGCGGTGAGAGAAGTAACAGGCAGAGGAACGGGCATTGACGATGAGACGCTGGAAAGAAAAATAAAGGTGATAGAGGAAGCAATAAGAGTTAATACCCCAAACAAAAAAGACCCGATAGACGTTCTCGCTAAAGTAGGTGGTTTTGAGATCGGAGGTATGGCTGGAGTTATGCTGGCAGCAGCGTCGCGTAGAATTCCTGTCGTTATTGACGGGTTCGTATCCGGTGCCGCAGCGTTAATTGCTTACGAGATAGCACCCGCAGTGAAAGATTACATGATTGCCGCGCATCGGTCAGTAGAAAGAGGACATTCTGTGGTTCTCGATTACATCGGGTTAAAGCCGCTGCTTGACCTGGATATGCGGCTTGGCGAAGGAACTGGTGCGGCGTTAGGAATAAGCATTGTAGAAGCGGCATGCAAAATACTGAACGAGATGGCGACTTTTGAAGATGCAGGGGTTTCGGATAAATCATAGCTCAACGACCTCCAACTGCTCCAGCACCCTTCTTCTCGCTTCCATCGCTTCACGTAAACGTAAAGTTCACCGTCCTTCCTTCCTATTATTCATGTCGGCGTGTGAATCTGCACGCCTTTTACACTCTTTAGCTTGCCTATTTCTTCTATTAACTCTCCCGGTATGTTTTTATCAGTAATAATCGTGAGTTTAGGATTATCTACCAAATAGGGGTCATCACTAACCGCTTGTCTTATGCACAATCCGCGCCTTGCCATAACCGTAGCAACCTCTCCAAGTATCCCTTTTGCTTTCGCATCCATAGGATGGATTATAATCACGCTTAGCCCCAACAAAGGAGCGACCTCAGCAAGAAACGCAATAGACCGCATATTATTAAATATTTCTGTCAACACAGGCTCCGTTAAAATCCTCTTCACGGTCATATCAACTACCCGCCGATCTACACCTATCTCGTTTGCTATCTGCGTATGGGCTATCTCAATCCTGCCTGAAGCTACTTTACCTTCAGGAGTCACTTGAAATCCTCTTTCCAGTAAGAGTTCTATAACCTTCTTTTGCGATGGAGAACCTTCAAACTTCTCCATTACTTCTTTCCACATCGCTTTCTTCTTTTCCGTAAGTAACCGCTTTCATTTAAAGAAAAGGCGTTAATCAAGATTTACGTGGTATTGGGTGATGTTTGACAGAATTACCGATAGCCCCTCTTCATTATATCCTCTCTTATTTCCTCTAATCTCCTCGTTGTAGTATCCACCTTGTCTCTCACTTCTTCCTCCACTGATTGCATACTCACGCGTAAAGATCGCTCCTTATCACTTATATCCCGCTCTATTTTCCGCAATCGCTCATCTATACTTAAAAACAGAATGGCCATCATTCCTATCAGTATCACTGCCGACATTACGATCACCGGGTCCTCCTTGGCACTGCCATACTCATATACTACCTTATACACCAGCACGAAGGCTGAGAAGACCATCACCACCGAGAATATTACATTCCTTGTTTCCATACTATACTCTCACCCCTTTTTTCCCCCTTTTTATTTTTATTTACTTTCGCTGGAAATTCGTAACCATAATTATCTAACTTTCCTTTTCTATTTAAATATAAAACCTTTTAGTTTCTGAACTGACGGAGATGCAAAAAACAGTGATCATCCTGGCAGGTGGAAAAGGTCAAAGATTCCAATCTTTAGATAAATGTTTCATCACGTTAAACAGCAAACCGCTCATACAACATGCTATTGATAACCTCTCAAACGTGGTAGACGAAATAATAGTGGCCGCACGAGACGAGCAGCAGGGAGAGCGGATTAGAAATAAAATATCCAATAATACCGTTTTAGTTTTTGACTCTTTGAATGGTTTTGGTCCGCTTGCAGGTGTCCTATCAGGTTTAGAAAGGGCTACCTCTTCGTATTCCCTCGTCATCGGCTGCGACATGCCGTTTGTGAACAGATACGTGGTAGAATTCCTATTTGAGGTAGCTGAGCGTGGTGACTACGATGCAGTCGTGCCGCGATGGGAAAGCGGAATGGTAGAGCAATTGCATGCAGTTTATAAAAGAGAGCCAATGCTTGCAGTGATAAGGGATTCGATAAAAAAAGGTGATGCGAAGATGTTTAATGTTTTATCGCGGCTCAAAAACGTCAATTACATTCCCATGAACAGAATAAGAAGCTTTGACCGAGGGTTAAAAACCTTTCTAAACATAAATACGCCGGATGAGTTAGAAAAATGCGCATCAATGGATGAAACGAAATACCAAGAGATTCATAAATAAACCCGTATTTTTAGCTAACCACCTATTACACTGATTCCCACGAGAAACCTTTTCTTTAAAAGAAAAGGTTTACCAACAACTTTTTTACCTTTGTGGGGCTCTGCCCCACGACCCCGCAAGCCCTGTAAGGGCTTAGTAAAAACCTTGACTAAAAACATTCTCTTTGTTTTTCTTTTAGCACAGGTTTTCTTTTTCTGA
>JAENXH010000067.1 GCA_016649585.1 Methanosarcinales archaeon | reverse complement strand
TCCTCGAAAAGAAGCCGTAGAGTCCGAGCTAAATTTATCGGGATCCTCATGTTTACGGTAGGATAAGCAAGCACATGGTAAAACAAGCAGACCTGAAAACCGACAGGTTTTACAAAGCCGCGAAAGAGGAAGGTTACCGGTCTCGTTCAGCATTTAAACTGCTGCAAATATCTAAAAAGTTCAAGCAGATAAAAGCGGGTGACGCAGTGGTGGATCTGGGCGCGGCACCGGGAGGCTGGTCACAGGTGGCACACGAGTTGGTCGGCGATAGAGGGGTGGTGATCAGCGTGGATTTACAAACCATCGAGAAAATAGAGGACGTTGTTGTATTAACAAATGACATAACAAACGAGGAGGAGACGATAAAAGCTATAAAAGATGCTTTGGTATCTAAGGGAAGAGACACTGCGGATGTCGTGATATCTGACGCAGCGCCACAGATGTCCGGTAACAAAGACTTGGATCAGTTTCGCTCTTTTGAACTGAGCACCGCAGCGTTAACCATTGCCGTTAAGCTGTTAAAGAACAACGGTAATTTCGTCACGAAGATATTTCAGGGTGAGTACTACCCCCAATTCTATAGGGGCGTTAAGGAGAAGTTCCAGATAACAAAGGCGTATGCACCAGAAGCCTCACGGAAACGGAGTGCGGAGGTGTACGTGGTTGGGAAGGGGTGTAAAGGGTAGGTTATGCTTTCTCAGTTTGATCCATGAGATCGTCGGCGAAATTAGAGTATCTGGACTGTGGATGAACTCACCGAAGTTAAGTTACGTTACAGGAGAAGTGATTGAAACCACCAGTCGCAATCAGATCATATAAGTTACTTATATTTATATGCTCGGGCTCTAAATATTTGGGATATTCCCTGGATTGCACGTACAAGCGAGACAGGGAAAGGAGAAGAGAAAAATGACACAGGTAGAATATGGTAATACCGTTAAGGTGCATTATACAGGCAAATTGGATGATGGCACGGTCTTTGATTCCTCTATTGATCGCGATCCACTGCAATTTACCTTGGGCGAAGGTCAGATGATCCCGGGCTTTGAACAAGCGGTCGTCGGGATGAGTCTGGACGAATCGAAAACCGTCACAATCTCGATGGATCAGGCATATGGCCCGCATCGGGAAGAAATGGTAACTGTGATAGAACGAAACCAAATTCTGGAGAACATGCAGCAATTAAAAGTCGGTCAGCAGCTACAAATCAGGCAAGATGACGGCCAAACCTTCTTAGTCGGGGTGACCCTTGTCTCCGAGTCAAGCGTGACGTTAGATGCTAATCATCCTCTTGCTGGGAAAGACCTCACGTTTGATCTCCAGCTCGTAGAGATTATTTAATTTTAGCTAGTAACACGCTATCTCAGAAGGCGTTGCTTTTACACGCAAACAGTTACTAAAAATCTCCGAGCCTTGAAATCCGATGCGGACATAAAGGAAAGAAGCGGTGGGGTCGAATAATGATATATACCCCTTCGTCTAAACCATAATCCACACGCAAGAAAACCCTATCCAAAAACCCCTACCCCCACGGCAAGAACTTCAAGATCGCAAGAATCCCTGCGAAAAGCGTTATAAGGAGCATTATTCGTTTCAACTTCTCTGGATCCACGAACTTCAAAATATACGTCCCCGCAATATACGAGAGAAGCGGGAACGACATGGAAAACATAAGAGAAAGGTAAAAGTAGTTCTAAAGATAAAAGATTATAAAGGAGCTGTAACGATGGAAAAGCACGCGCTCTTTAACAAGGTAATTTCGATCCTTCTCAGGCACGGGACAAAGAAGATAGCGGTTTTTGGCTCTTACGCACGAGAAGAAGCGAAACCCGAGAGTGATGTGGACCTCCTCGTGGAATTCTCAGAACGAAAAAGTTTGCTTGACCTTGTGGGGATCGAACAGGAGCTCTCCGACGCGTTGGGTGTGAAGGTGGATCTGCTCACGGAAAAATCTATTAGCCCCTACCTATCTGATTGACGGGATAAAAAGCGAGATGAAGGTGATCTACGAATGATGAAAGAGGATTACTTTGGTGTGGATATAGACGCGGTCTGGGACACCGTAGAAAAAGATATTCCCTCCTTGAAGAACCAAATAAAGGAGCTTATTTGAGAGAGAGAAAAATTTCTAAATCTCCTTGACCGTACAATACCTCAACAATCTTCACTCCTACCCCCACGGCAAGAACTTCCAAATCGCAAGCGCCCCAGCGAACAGTGTTATAAGTAGCATAATCCGTTTCAACTTCTCAGGATCCACGAACTTCAAAACATACGTGCCAGCAACATACGAGCAAATGAGGAACGGAACAGCATAAATGAGCAGTTTTAATAAATTCGCGGTTAAATAACCCGCAACCGAAAATGAAGCTAAAGTAACAAAATCTATCACTATCAAGTAGGTAATCAGAGTCCTTCGTATAAATGTGGCATCGTAACCCTGATTCACCAACCCCAGCACGATTTGCGGGCCATTTATTCCTGTTAAGACGCCCATAGACCCGCTTAGAAACCCAAGTGTCGTAAAAAGTGATTTTTCCTTTTCTGTTCTGAAAGTTATATTCAGGAGAAAGAGGAGGGAAAACGCTAAAACACTTACACCTATAATAAGTCCCACCAGTCGTTGCGATAACAACCCGAACAAAAATATGCCTGCGATTATGCCTGAGAAACCACCGACAAAAAAGGGCTTAATCTCGAAATTGAGCTTCTCTTTAACGATAAATACTATACCCATAGCACATTCCAGGAGTATAACAAAAACAACCGTATGCTTCGGCTCCAAAAAGAGCGCAAGGAGAGGTGCGATGAGCATCGTCGAGCCGAAGCCGGTGACAACCCGCACGGTAAACCCGAAAAAGACAAGTATGCCTATCAGGAGGTAAAAGTGAAAGTCCCACATTTCGGTTCTATCTCACTATCAGTAAGTATTCTTTAGTATTTTATTTCAGAAAATGCGCATGCAATTCGACAATAGTGATTCTGCTATTCATCCTCGCAACTCCTTCATCTTCCGTATGCTTCGCTCTATGTAGTGTGGTGCAGCTATATCCCCTCGGTTCCACAACGCACCGTCTATACTTCTGATACCATCAAGCGATATTTCCCGCGCTTCTTCTATGGTCTCACCGATGCCCACGGTGCAAACCACACGTGACCCGAGCGCATACGTGCTCCCATCTTCCCGTAACTCCATAGAGCCCGGATAGACCCTCAAATTATCGCCATAGATCTCTTTCAACGCGTGCACACCACTCAAATCCACGCTCCTATCGCCACTATAGCTCTTTCGGTAATCGCCATAGTCCATCGGCACGGCGTACGTCACCACCGTCGCTTTCTTCTCGCATTCCACCCGCGAAAGCGTACCTTCGATCATGCGGAAGCAGACGTCCACAAAATCGTCCTTCAGCACGGGCATGACGTTCATTATCTCAGGGTCGCCCGGCCGGCTGTTGATCTCCAGTATCTTTGAACCTTCGCCCGTATGCATAAACGCAACGTAAAACGGGATGCCTCGCAGCCCTTCATTCTCGCCGTTACCTCTCAGTTCGTTGAAAATTCGCTGAACCAGCTTCTCCTCCTCTTCTCTATCTCGTTTAGTAACAAACGGCAGCCAATCTTCTTTATCCATATAAGAGCCCATCCCTCCTGTGTTAGGGCCCATATCATTATCGAAAGCTCGTTTGTAATCCCGCGTGTCCGGAAGAGCGGAGATTCGTTTACCGTCACAGAACGCCTGGAAACTCGATTCTTCGCCCTCTACTTTCTCCTCTACAAGCACGTCACTACCGCTCTCAAAGATCGACCAGAAATGCTCAAAGAGCTGCTCTCTGCTGGTGAAGTGATCGCCCCACACGCCTACGCCCTTTCCCGCAGTCGGCTTATCCGGCTTGACCGCAACTTCATCTCCCATCTCATCTAAAAAGCTCCAGACAGCTTTTTTAACGTCTGTTACTGTTTTATAATCCGTGCAATGAAAGACTTTAAAACGCGGATTTGCCTCGGGACAGCATTTCTCAATCAGATACCGCTGCGCAACTTTGCTCTCTTCAATCGCGTACTGCTTCGTGGGGCAGATCATGGGTACTCCAGTCTTACGCTCAATAAGGTCTCTCACACCCGCGATTATCGGCTTCTCCGGACCGCAGATACCAAAATCTATCGCATTCTTGTTCGCTTCAACGAACTTGCAGATTTTTTCCACATCCAAATCAGGAATAACCACGTGCTTCTCCGCATGCGCCACGTTAAACGGGTTCCGCTGCTTGTCCGCAACAAATAACCGCACGTTGTAATCTTCGCTTCGGCACAGTGCATCAATCATTGCAGCCGCTCTCGACCCGTAAGAAATAACCAATACCCCTACCTTCTCGCCTTCTCCACTCATGGTTTATCTATTTATATGTAGCAAGAGTCAAAAGAATACTTGCTGAAATACGAAATCAGATAGTAAAATAAAGAAAGAGGATGACAAAATGAGTGGAAGTGCGGAAATACCGCCTCAGGTGCAAAATCTATTTGCGCAGCTCCAGCAGCTTAAAGCTCAAATGGAAGCGTTGGGAAGGCAAAAGATGCAAGTAGAGGCTCTGTTACGGGATGCGGAGAATGCATTAGAGGAATTGGGAAAAGTTGAGGAAAATGCGTTGATCTACAAAAACATTGGCGAGTTGATGATAAAGGCAAGTAAGGAAGAGGTAACGGAAGATCTGGCAGAGAAGAAAGAGACCTACGGCTTGAGGCAGAAGACCATGGAACGACAGGAGGAGCGAGGCCAAAAACGATATCAGCAGTTACAGCAGCAGTTGCAAGAGGCTTTAGGTGGAGTTACGCAGCCGACGATAACATAACGTAAGATGAAGTAGTAAAGTTGTTACTCGGATCGGTAACAAGGCTATCTATGTATCTACTTGCTCAATAAATAGTGGGGGGAAAAATTGGAATTTATGAGTCCACTGAATATTGGGCAGTTACGTTGTTTTCATCAACCCCCGTATATACAGCCGGACCCATGAAAATGCTACTGTCACACCAATGGTGTTTGCTACAACCAAGCCCCACCAGATTCCCACGAGACCCAATCCAAGGTTGAAAGCGAATATGACTGCTAACAAAGGAGTTAGTATAAGCGTTCGTAAAACAGTGACCAAGAGTGCATTCAGCCCTTTTCCAGTTCCTTGAAAAACAGAAGAAGAGAGCATTCCAAATGATATTGTTGGGTATAAAAGACAGATTATCCTGAGAAAAATTGTCAAATCAGGTGCTATATGTGCCGCCCCCTCGGCTTGTGTAAATACCGCAGCGATCTGAGGCGCGAAAATGAAAGTTGCCACTGCTATAGCTGTCTCCATCATAAGGCCGATCTTTACTGCATAGAGATGGGCTATACTTACTTCCTCAAATGAGCGTGCACCAAAAGCAGCTCCTGTTACCGGGACAACTGCGGTAGCAATACCAATCGTCGGCAGGACCGCCATACTCGCCACCCGCCACCCTGTGGAATAGATTGCCACTCCATCAGTGCCACCTACCATTACGATTATGACATTCAATATCAACATAGTAAGTGACATAGAGAGCTGCATCACGGACGAGGGCAGGCCAACTCCAAAAATATCCTTAACAATGCTCTTATCGCATTTGAAATTGTGGAATGTGAATGATACGTAGGTGTCCTTTTTGATAAGCAGCCAGTTTAACATGATAACAGAAGTAATGCCCAGCGATAGGACGGTAGCCCACGCAGCACCAGCAATACCCATACCGAGCGTGTAAATAAAAATAGGGTCCAATATGATGTTCAAACCAGCACCCAGTGCCATGGCATACATGGCTCGCCGGGCATCTCCCTCACCCCGCAGTATCGCATTCGCGATGTTAGTGAAAAATAGAAAAATACTGCCGGCAAAGATAACCCGACCATACGCGACAGCCATGCCTAAGGTCTTACCCGCACCAATTAGTGCGAATAGCTCATCAACAAAAACAAGAAGTGGTATCGTGAAGACAATCGCAAGTAACACCATGATAATGATTGTATGAACCGCTACGTTGTCCGCGCCCTTCTTATCACGAGCGCCAATCCTGCGAGATATGGCAGAGCCAGTTCCTACACCCAGGCCATTAGACAGTGCCATAGCCATAAAGAAAAAGGGGAAGACAAAACCTATTCCAGCGAGTGCGTCAACACCAAGACCAGAAACCCAAATAGCATCAACAAGATTGTAGATTGTTTGCACAGACATCGCAGCTATCATTGGTAATGCAAGTTTGATAATGGCCTTTTTCGGATCGCCAAGTAATGTCTTAATGCCCTTCGTCTCCTTCTTCTGAAATGGCACTGCAGAAATGCCCTTCTCGGATGGCTTGGTATTCACGTGAGTTTGTATCCTTTTGTATTTGATTTTTGTATGATGATTCGAGAATTATACGCTCGGTTGAAGTCAACGAGTATATTCAAGTATGCGGAGGGGGAGATTCGAACTCAAATTTACTGGTAAAATCATAAGGATTAGCCCCCCTTATAGGTTATTTTAGCTCTTCCGCTATTAACAAGCCGATATTTGGTCGTTAAAGGTTTAGAATGAACTGTTGAGGAAAAATGAGACCTTAACCTTGCATCCTTAGTGCGCCTTTGCCCTTTCGCATTCATCGCTTTCAAATAAAATAATGACTCTCTTTAAAAAGCTTATTTCATATCCCCTTCGCTTTGCACCTTCATCGCTTTTTAGCTCCATCAGTATCACGGATGACCGTGCTTAAAGCTTCTTAAACTCCGAAAGCACGGTGTCCACTTTATCGGTCACCTTGTATATTCTCAGTGCTCTCCCTTTTGACTTCTTCTCGTTGGATATTTCGTACAGCCTGTCACCAATCCGACTGGATAAAAGGTTCCTCTCTGATGTCGTGGATTTTCACCAACTGGCAGATTAGGCTGCGAGGCGCACTCGTTATAGAGCCTCTGGTATTATCTCCTAAGATATTTATAAACTTAATATCCCTTATGCGATCGTAAAGTTTAGGCTAAATCCCCAACCGCAGAGTAGGAGGAGGTCTTTCAACCTCCGTCCCCTCATCGAACCGCACGTACGGATTTCCCGTATACGGCTCT
>JAENXH010000066.1 GCA_016649585.1 Methanosarcinales archaeon | reverse complement strand
GCCCCCTTCCTTCAAACATGCCAATCATTCGGAGCACCACGCGAACCTGCCCTTTGTCAATGAGGATAAGAAGGAGAGGAAGCGATGGGTGGAAGGGAGGCTTTTGATAATACTCCTCTAATACGTCAATTGGTGCCCTATCTAAAAACAAATATTGTATCACAGTCTGTGACCATCCGCGCCCTTTCGAACTCATCCTTTTTGTAACGCCATGGACTCTGTTGCACTCTTGGATCATTAACGCATACAACATTCCCGCTATAACCTACAACGGTAACCATGTGATTTGTGGAACCAGTAAACCAAAAAGTGCTCGCATCAAAAGTGACAAGTGGGATACAATTTTTATATGTTCTCGCAAGAATTTGTTCCAGAGAGACAAACCTCTCTTCAATTGTAACCCCGGCAAGTCAAGCTTTTTTTTGAATACTTCGAAGTTGGACTTTAGCATTATCTAGGTCTTGTTCTTTTTTGGCATGTTCCGCAGCAGTCATGTTACCCATGTCTATTGATTTAGTATAAAATTCAGTTTGGAATCCTAGAGTTTGTGACGCATAGGCAATACCGATAGTCCATGTTCCCCCATTAGGTGCTGTTCCGGCAAGATTTCTAATTTCCTCTTCGTCATGTTCTTCCCCAAAAAACTCTAGAACCATTCTTAGTGAAGTTGGACCACAATCATTTTTAGACTGTATACGGAATGGAACACTTAACCACATAGTACTTAGAAAATGTTTAAGGGATTATATTTTTATCCATATTTGTATCGATGGGAGTCC
Organism: Methanosarcinales archaeon; assembly: GCA_016649585.1. Taxonomy (GTDB): domain Archaea; phylum Halobacteriota; class Syntropharchaeia; order Alkanophagales; family Methanospirareceae; genus JACGMN01. The sequence continues at coordinate 6,364 of JAENXH010000066.1, read as the reverse complement.
AATTGACCTTTTATGGCGATTGAAAAACCACCCAACCTAAAACCCAAAGCGGCTGTGGAAGAAGCTTCGCATACATTAACCCCTTCTCAACAATCACTGCGCATAAAGGGAAACTTTATAGGTCCTAAAGGTATGAGGGTAATATAGAGAGATAGATCCGTTTTAGAGCCTGATAAAAATGCCGACATGTAAAGACTGCAAATTTTATACACCTGTAGATGTGAGAACGGGAAATTGTTCTAATCTTGGGAGTGAAGTTTTAGCAGATATAGATACCGGGATGTGTCCCTTGAGGACATTTCAGCCTAAAGACTGATTGATCATGTTTTGAGCCCGAAAAAACGCTGAACCCGAAAGAATAGCCGAAGCCGATAATTTCCCATACACCCAAGCTATAAATCCCCTCCAGAAGAGGTATTATATATACTTATTATATCAGAGAGAATCGCACTTGCTGCTTCTATGGGCCCCGCACCTTTTCCAATTACCGTGATGTCGCCAGCCAGATCTGTTTTTATCGTTGCAACATTCAAAGTGCCGCTGACATTAAGCGGGTCGTCTTTTGGCACCAACCGAGGCCTTACTTTCAAGCAGCCCTTCCTATCTACCTCCCCTATCAATTTTATCACGTAGCCTGCATCATCAGCCAACTTCAATGCATCGGGTGTTATCTCCGCGATGCCCGCTACCTCTACGTCCTTATACGTTGCATTCAGATTAAAAACGGAATTTGCTAAGATTACGAGTTTCACCGCGGTATCTATACCAGTAACGTCTTTAGAAGGTTCCGCCTCTGCGAGTCCGAGTTCCTGCGCCTCTTTCAGCACATGCTCGTATGGCAGCCCTTCTTCTGCCATTCTCGTGAGGATATAATTACATGTACCATTCAAAATGCCCTGTATTGATAGAATCCCATTGCCTGCGAGATTCTCCCGCAAAAGGGATATTATCGGCATAGCACCGCCGACCGTCGCTTCAAATTTCAGTTCCTTCCCCCGCTCCGCCGCAAGTTTCATCAATCGTGAATACTCTAACGCGAGAGGTCCTTTATTCGACGTGACCACATGCCTGCCGGACTCCAATGCAGTGATTATATGCGTTAATCCAGGCTCGCCGTTCACGACGTTCGTTGGCGTTGTCTCCACCATAACCTCGTGCTCTACATCTTTTATTACATCCAGAGTCGTCATATCTTCCGGCTTTTCCCAGTTCATATCTCCGGTCTTGAGCTTCAGTAACTCCGCTTCATTCAGTCCATTCTCATCTATAAAAATACCGTTTAAGTCGGCTATACAGACGATTTTTGTATTCAAGCCGTATTTTCGCGCTATCTCCTCCCGTTTCCGCCTTATCACTTCTGCTACGCCGGCCCCCACGTATCCAAACCCGATGATCGAAATTCTTACCGTTTTTGTGTTCGTCTTCATTCTCATATCACCCCTCGCATTCCTACCTCCAAAATCAAATGGGCGAGATAACCAGGATGCCCTTCTTCTTCCCTGTCCGCTCTAAGATATTCAACGCTTCTTTCAGTTCTTTTTTACCTACTGCACTGAGCGTAACCGAAGCAGAGGATTCCTCATCCACGGCGGGCATGGAAAGAGAAAGCTCCACCACTTCCGCAAATCCCGTGCTGTCTATACTATCTATCGTTTCCCTTATATCAGAATGCACAATATGCCCTATGAGCAAAACAACCATGGACTCCTTCAGACGCTCCTTCCCCATTCTTACCACGCTCACTCCTCGCTCCTTTAACTGTTCTATTAATCTATCCAATCTCCTTTCCTCTATATCAACTACCAGTTGAACGGGTATTCGCCCTGCCGGGGTCTTTTTATCCCTCTGATGCAAAACGCTGAGAATATTCCCTCCATAATCTGATACTGGCTTCAATGCGAGCACTAACTGGCCCGGAATGTCTTGTAGTTCGATGTCCATGGAGATTTTCATGACTATGCCACCTCTGTCTATGGTAATGATAAGAATAGGAGAATATAAAATATCACAATTCCACCTTCTCGAACAATCTACCCGGCTCTTTTAACGCTATTCCACTCTCTATTGGCACCAGTAACTCATCAAGCTGCACCGTATGCACGTCATTTTCCATGCCAAGCTGCTGCCACGCCTCTTCCATCTTAGCCGGCATCACTGCCTCCAGTAAGATACAAATCGCTTTTATCAGTTGGAGTACGTTCTTTACTATCGCCCCACACCGTTCTCTACCTTGATCGCCCTGTTTTATCAAGTGCCACGGCTCTTCTCGTTGAAAATAGCTGTTCCCAAAGTCCGCAAGCTTCATCACCGCATCAACGAATTTCTTGAATTCATAATCTTCAACCGCGCTTATCACTTCCTCCTTAGTCTTCTTTATCGCTTCAAATACCTCTTCTTCTATATCGCCGTCGGGAACTACGCCGAAATTTTTAGATGCAAATGATAGAACACGATAGACGAGGTTACCAAAAATCGCCACCAACTCTTTGTTCACACGCATGGCGAAGGACTGCCAGGAGAAATCCAACTCCTTCGTATGGCTCGACTGCGCCACTAAATAATACCGTAACGTATCAGGATGGAATCGTTCTAAAAATTCGGTTACCCAGACCACGTCCCCCCGGCTCTTTGAGAACTTCTTTCCATCTATTTTCACCATGCCGGAAGCAACAACAGCAGCAGGCAGCGAATAACCCGCGCCTTTGAGCATTGCAGGCCAAAATATGCAGTGATGATAGATAATGTCCGTGCCGATGAAATGCACAACGGTGGCTTTATCCTCTTTCCAAAACCTTCTCCACGCATTCTCATCTCCGCTCCTTGCTGCGAGTAACTCTTCTGTGAATGCTATGTAGCCTATAGGGGCGTCAACCCAGACGTAAACAACCAGATCCTCTCTTCCCGGAAATTTCACACCCCATTCCAGATTCCTCGTTATACACCAATCCAGAAGCTCCTTCTTCACCCATTCCTTCGCATAGTTCCGGGCATTCAGCGTGCCGCCCAGTGTATCTAAATAGTCGAGTAGAAAATCGGTAAAGGACGACAGTTTTAAGAAGAAATGCTCCTGATCCTTGAACTCCGCTTCATTTCCACATATCTTGCATCTCGGTTCCATTATCTCCCCTGGCTCAAGATGCTTACCACAGCCCTGGTCACATTCATCGCCTCGCGCACTTTCACCGCAGTACGGGCACGTTCCCTCCACATAGCGATCAGGTAAAAATCGCCCGCAGGTCGTGCAAAACGCCTGTTTTATCTCCCCCTTATAAACATGCCCATTTTCTATCAACTTCATTACTATGTCTTCTGTCCTTCTATGATTGGTTTCGGAATCTGTCTGCCCGTAATAGTCAAAATCCACATGGAGCTCTTTGAAAACCTGCTTGAAATGCGCATGATACTTCACAATGACCTCTCCAGGCGTGATGCCTTGCGCTTCTGCACTCAGCACAATCGGCGTTCCATGAGTATCAGAACCGCTTACAAATGTGACATCGTAGCCCATCTTTCGGAACATTCGCACGTATATGTCGGCGGGGACGTACGTCCTGAGGTGCCCTATATGACACTCGCCGTTAACATAAGGCAATGCAGAAGTTACCAAGACCGGCTTCTCAATAGGGATCTTCATTTTTCGTTACGGTTGCCAGCAATAGCTGCAATACCAAGATAGGGGATTGGAATTATAATACTTTTGCTCTTTGATACAATTTGATTTTTCCACTATTGTAATAGCAACAACAATTTCTCGCAGGTTTGCTGTGCTGTTTTGCGATCCATTTTCTCGTATTTTGCCAGTGCATCATAATTGTCAGGAATACGTTCCAGGCATTCTTTGAGGAAATCAAAACGCGCGAATTGTTCGCCAAGGAACGCTATTTCAAGGTCTTCACCGCCAAATTTAGGATCGAGAAGTGCAAGAATATCAGCACAATCTTTTATGAGTTTTCCACGCTCCCACGTAGAATCTTCAGAGGTACCGTGTCTTAGCCTATACGCCCTATCCCAAGCGGCATTTAATTTGAAAAGCAATAACAGATCCCGGGTAGGAACAGCAGCAGGGACCCCCCCTCCGATATTTCTTAGTTCAGTATGACAATCCAAAATGTGCGAATTTAATGTTTCGCTTCGCCCTTCAAAAGGATTTTCTGTTTCTCTGGAGACAAAATCAATAATTATCGGCCCATCGGATGTATTTTTTGCTACACTGTGAGAGCCATGCGCACGATAATGCTCATACCCGTGGTTATTCAGTAAATGCCACATCAGGCTGCTTTTCGTTGTGTGATTTGTTACCAGATCAATGTCGATAGAACCGTACCAATGATTATATGCATCCACGGCCCAACCACCTATAAGGACTGTTACTATATTTTCATCATTTCCTTCTCGTGCTCTCACCCACTGCAAAATATACTTCAATACTTCAAGAGATTGATCAATGATCCGCTGGCTGGGACTATATTCGGGCATAGCTATCCACTATTGCTTTTGCAATATCCAATCCGCTATAACCTAACCCCGCCAGATCCAGTAATGTTTGGGCGGGTGAGGTGACAGTTATAGATTCGATCTTCTTTGTATCGCTGAACACATCTCTATCTGGAGTGTATATCCGCACCGCTATACCTTTAGTTTCTCCAGTTCCGAATGCCTCTTTAATAAAATCAATCCCTCCTTTTTCCAGATAAAGATAAATCGCATCATGCCTGACCGCGTAACCCGTATACAACCCCCCGGCAGTATAGCTGGTAAACGCGAACTTAGATTCCTGTATCTTTAATGCGAGGGAAATTTCCTTTGCGGCAGGAATGGCACTGTCATACTCGACAGTTATCTCAGTTGCTCGCAAATTTTCGAAAGGCCTCTCCCAAGCAACACCGTTCAACAATTTGTTCACATCAGATATGCCCACATAATTTCCTTTTTTTGTTACAATCCCCTGGTTGATAAGGCTCTGAATCGTTGCATGTGCCCACCCATAAGATACATCCTCCAGAAGTGCCAACTGTCTAATAGACGTCATTTTCTCTTTCAGAAGCCTGGTTATAACTTTCCAAGATTTATTTGACGTTATTTTGATCCTTTTCTGTGGGCCATATTCAGATGTCGAGAGTTTGATAGAATGAGGGAGTTGGACTAAGGTTATATCGACTTCTTTGGCAAGTGCTTCTTCGCGGAGCGGAATTACCTTGCCAGCAATAACTGGAAAAAGGTTTGTTGCATACTGTTTCTCTCTCTGCTTTTTCAGAACAGCTTTTAAGAGATTTAATCGTGCGATAGCATCTATTGTGACTCGGGATTTTATCTCAACGAGGAATATTTTGCTTCCGTCCTCTATAATCAGGTCTGTCTTAATTGGCAAGCCCGCATTAGTAAACGCCTGCTCTTGGGTAATAGTTGCGCTATCACTCAAATTTAATTTTGCACGCAATAGTTCTAATATTTCCTCATCCATAATAATTATCAGTATATAGTGATAACTATATAAAGGTATCAGTGATAACTGGTGGCATTTTAGGGGATTTTGCTATACCGATACTTTATTGATAAACTCCAAACTTGCTATCCCCGCTTCTAATGAATACAGCTCCAGCACTATGATTCCCGCATAGCCGTTATTATTGATCCCATTTAACACCTTCTTCCAATCCAGATTGCCTTCGCCCAGTGGCAAATGAAGGTCATCCGCTCCAAAGTTATCGCTCGCATGCATGTGAATTATCTCCACATCATCAGCCTTCGCCGTTATGCCTAAGAACTCGTCCAATTTTTTAGTTGTATTCGCATGCGCTACATCAATGCACACCCCGAGATTATCCATGTTCACACCGCGCACGAGTTGAATAAGTTCATCGGGATACCGTCCCATTAACATATTCGCAGACGTTAAATTCTCCACCGCTATTCGCAATCCGCGGTCAGCAGCAAATTCACAAAGCGTAGTTAGACCAGCTACCGCCTTCTGAACAGCCGTATCTGGCATCTGCACGGACAAAGGCGAGAAAAAGCCGGGATGCACAACGCATATATCATCAATGAATTCGTAGGTGTTCTCTATACTCTCTTTTATCTGCCGTATACTCTCCGCCCACATCCGCTCGTTTACACTCGCTATATTAATATCCGAGAGGGGTGCGTGCAATGAAAGGACAAGATCCGTTGTCTCGTGTACCGCCCTCACCCTCTTTTTAAATTCGCCTTCCACTTTTTGCAGTCCTTCGTCTACTATCTCCCAGCCCTGAAATCCGGCGTCTTCTAATCTATACATCCACTCAGGGGGATCGCTGCGTGCATCTATCGAGGAAAAGCTTATTTTCGCGTTCATATCCACACCTTCTCTTTAAATGAGCCCCTACGC